>JAFGXK010000234.1 GCA_016936695.1 Bacteroidales bacterium
CAGGGCGCAGGGAGCAGGGCGCAGGGAGCAGAGCTCGGAGTTGACCTTCCTCCATTCTCCCATTTTTCCATTCTTCCATTCTTCCTTCGGTCTTTCGTCTTCCGTCTTCGGTCTCCTGTCTCCTGTCTCCGGTCTTCATTCTTTCTTAAAAGAAAACCGGCTGCAAAGAAACTCTACAACCGGTTCAACTTAAATCTTTCTCTTCTGCCGAATGTGCCTGCTTACTTTTCAGAGCGGCATTACAACATATTCAGCGTTGTTAAGGAATTCATAGCTCTTCGCACAGCTTGTGAACTGGTCAAAATTGTATTTTTCCACCTCAACGATCCCGTATTTCATGCCCGAGATATCACGGGCGGCCCAGATTGCTTCGAAATCCATCATTCCGCTTGCACCTATTTCTTCCTTGTCCTTGATGTGCCACAGTTCAAAACGTCCGGGATACTTGTTGAAATAATCGACAGGATTTTTTCCGCCTTCAACACACCAGTAAAGATCGAGCTGGAACATGACTTTTTCAGGATCGGTATTCTGAAGCATGAAGTCATACAATATGGTGTCGCCGAATACAGTGGTAAATTCATTTGCATGATTGTGATACCCGAACCTGATCCCTTTTGCATTGCATTTTGCCCCTACTTCATTGAAGTAAGCACACCACTTGCCAATATTTTCAATACTCTCATAAGCCGAACGCCCCATTGAAGGCTGAACGATGTATTTTGCACCTGCGGCAACGTGTGCGTCGATGCACTGATCCCACCATGCCATTGTTTCCTCATAATTAGTCGAATCGGGAAGATTGCGGCTGGTATGTGAGCTAAGGACATGCATGCCGTTTTCCTCACAAAGGGCCTTGAATTCTACCGGATCCATTCCGTAAAATTTTCCGTCGCGATAACCGGCAGGCTCAACAAAGGTGTATCCCATATCTGCAACCTTGGCAATGGCAGCTGGTACATCATTATTAATTGAATCGCGGATCGAGTAAAGCTGAAGACCGATATTCTTCCCGGCAGGCTTGCATGAACTGAAATTCACAAGCACAAAGGCACTTACAGCGAACAACATAACAACAGTGATAAGAGTTCTTTTTTTCATCTTAGTATAGTTTTAAATTTAATGGTATGATGGAACCGCACATGATTGAAGATTAAATTCATTACGCTTTTGCGTTTGAAATCAATCATTTGGGTTTCATCTGGATTATTTTTGAGTTAGTATTAATTTATAGCTTTCAGGAATTTATAGTCCCCTATTGAAAGGAGAACAGTGTATTTGGAAACAGATTTAAGGTTAATGGCTGTAAAAATAGGAAAATTTTTTTACTTTTATTCGACTCATTGACAATTTAATAACCTCACCATGAAAAAAATGGCAATTACCCTGTTCTCACTTTTCTTAATAGCTCTCACTTCTTCCGGTCAGAAGGTCCCTACCGGCAATCCGGCTGATTTCAAGGTCAGAACATGCCTTCATTCAGTAAGTTATATGGGAATCTGGCGCGGGCAGGCAACACTTACTGTCGACGAATTTCTTTTAAAAGCAAAGGAACTTGGGTACGACGGGGTGATGCTTGCTGCAAAACGGCCTCATGTTTCCGTTCTTGATTATGACGAATCAGCCCGGCAAAAGCTAAGAGCAAGGATCAGTGAGCTTGGCCTTGACCTTGTCTGCCTTGCGGGATACTGTGATTTCACGGCCGGTGTCGACAAAGCCGGTATACCGAATGTCGAGATTCAGGCTACCTATATCGGCGAGCTGGCCCGTCTGGCACGCGATCTCGGGACCGGCATGGTGCGGGTTTATACAGGCTACGAGCGTCCCGGGGTACCTTATGATAAACAGTATGCACTTGTGGTTGAAGGATTGCAGACCGCCGGGAAGCTTGCCGCTAAGTACGGGGTTACCCTTGCAATTCAGAACCACCATGATATTGCTCTCCACCACGACGCAATGAAATGGCTCCTTGATGAGATTAATCTGCCTAATGTAAAGGCTGCCTTCGACTGCTGGTCACCGACACTTGAAGGATTGACCTCTGAAGAGATCAGGAAGGCTATTTATACGATGAAGCCTTACATTGTCCATACCACAACAGCTGATTATAAGGAGCTTCCAAGATATACATACGAACCCGACCATACGAATTATGTCAGGCAGGAGTCACAGATGAGGGCAGTACCAATTGGTGAGGGATTTCTCGATTACCGTACCTTTATTAATACGCTTAAGGAAATCGGGTATCAGGGTTACATCACATATGAAATGTGCGAAGTTCTGGAAGGAGGAGGCTCGGTTCAGAACCTCGACAAAGCAGCAAGGGCTTTTCTTGAGTATGTAAAGCAATTTAAATAGGTGTGAGGCATGAGGCGTGAGGCGTGAGGTGTGAGGTGGTATATTGTCATGATTTGCATTTTTTATAGATATTTTCAAAAATTAATCTGTTTTTATTTGATATATTAAAAATTTAAATACTTTTGTCAATCAATTTTAAAGAAAACAGTGAGTAAATCTTTCATACATATTATTGCCCTCCTCCTCATTCTCATTCTTGCCAATGGCAGATGATCCGGGAATAATATGTATCAAGACAGGTATATGAAGCTTTCCGGATCAACCGGGAAGCTTTTTTTTTAAAAAAATGGTTTATTATGAAGATTCCGCTTAGAAGTTCAAGAACAGTAACCGGAAGGAACATGGCAGGTGCCAGAAGCCTCTGGAGGGCAAACGGGATGAAAGAGGATCAATTTGGAAAGCCCGTAATAGCAATAGTGAATTCCTTTTCACAATTCGTCCCCGGGCATGTCCATCTTCACGGCATTGGCCAGAAGGTTAAGCAGGATATTGAAAAGCAGGGTTTCTTCGCTGCTGAGTTCAATACAATTGCAATTGACGATGGGATTGCAATGGGTCATGAAGGAATGCTTTATTCCCTGCCATCGCGAGAACTGATAGCCGACAGTGTTGAGTATGTCTGCAATGCCCACCAGGCCGACGCAATGATCTGCATAAGCAACTGTGACAAGATCACTCCCGGGATGCTTATGGCCGCCATGCGGCTCAATATCCCGGCTCTGTTTGTTTCAGGGGGTCCGATGGAAGCCGGAAATTACAGGAACAGGGATATTGATCTTATTGATGCAATGGTGTCGGCAGCCGACGAATCGGTTAGTGACAGAGATCTTCGTGAAATGGAGCTGGCTGCCTGCCCTACCTGCGGCTCATGTTCAGGAATGTTCACTGCCAACTCGATGAACTGCCTTGTTGAAGCGCTCGGGATGGCATTACCGGGAAACGGAACCGTTCTGGCAACACATTCCAACAGGCTGAAATTATTCGATAAAGCTGCAAGTCTGATTGTCAGCCTTGCAAAGAGATATTATTACGAAGGCGATACAAGTCTACTTCCCAGGTCGATAGCGACAAAGAAGGCATTCCTTAATGCCATGTCGCTCGACATTGCCATGGGCGGATCGACAAACACAGTTCTTCACCTGCTGGCAGTAGCACATGAGGCCGGAGTGGATTTCACCATGAAAGACATTGATGAACTGTCGCGCCGGATACCCAACATATGCAAAGTGGCCCCAAGTTCTAAATACCATGTTCAGGACGTTAACCGGGCAGGCGGCATAATATCGATAATGGGTGAACTGGAACGCAATAATCTTATTGATGGTTCAGCAGGCCGCCTCGATTACCCAACCCTTCATGATGCAATTGCCGACTGGGATGTTATGAGCAGCAGGATAAAACCCGAAGCGTGGGATTTCTGGCTCAGTGCTCCCATGAATAAAAGGAGCCTGGAGATGGGTTCCCACAGCACCTATTATGACAGGCCTGATGCCGACAGGGTCAATGGTTGCATAAGGAACACTGAAAATGCCTACAACAGCGACGGTGGTCTTGCCGTTCTTTACGGCAATATAGCAAGATGCGGATGCATAGTCAAAACTGCCGGGATCGACCCCGTCCTGCTGAAGTTCCGTGGACCTGCTGTCGTTTTCGAGTCCCAGGAAGAAGCAGTGGAAGGAATACTTGGAGGATCTGTGAAGCAGGGCGATGCCGTTGTAATCAGGTATGAAGGACCCAGGGGCGGGCCCGGAATGCAGGAGATGCTCGCGCCGACCTCTGCGCTCATCGGCCAGGGCCTCGGCGAATCGGTCGGGCTCGTCACCGACGGTCGCTTCTCGGGCGCAACCCGCGGCCTGATGGTCGGCCACGTCGCGCCCGAGGCGGC
>JAFGXK010000235.1 GCA_016936695.1 Bacteroidales bacterium
GGCGACATAATGCTGCATCTCGTGTTCTATGCTAAGATCGGTTCTGAGAAAAATCTTTTCTCAATGGCCGATGTCCTTGAAGGTATCAATGAAAAGCTCATATACAGGCATCCTCATGTGTTTGGGAAGGTTGAAGTTTCCGATGCTTCCGAGGTTGAAAGGAACTGGGAGCATCTCAAAATTACTGAAAATAACGGTTACAAGCCAGTCCTGTCAGGCGTACCTTCATCACTCCCTGCCATTGTAAAAGCCAACAGAATCCAGGAAAAAGTCAGGGGTGTTGGGTTCGACTGGGAAGACAGGACTCAGGTCTGGGATAAAGTACTCGAGGAGCTTTCTGAACTTAAGGTGGAGGCTGAGAACAAGGAACCGGAAAGGATAGAATCAGAACTCGGAGACCTGCTTTTCTCGATAATCAATGCATCCCGGCTTTACGGCATCGATCCTGAAGCAGCCCTGGAAAAGACCAACAGAAAATTCATCCGTCGTTTCAACTACCTCGAACAGGAAACAATGGTCAAGGGGAAATCGCTGCATGATATGAGTCTCGATGAAATGAATGAGATTTGGGAAGAAGCAAAAAAATACGACTGAATGAGAGTATTTTTTACTTATTGCGGCGGGGCTGGCAGAACACGTAGCTGAGAAGCTGATGGATAATTCTTGCCGCAACGAAATCAGGAGCTTTGTTTGCTGGTGACGGACAGAGTTCCACCAGGTCAAAACCAACAATGTTTTTTCTTTCTGCCACCTCCTTCAGGAAATTCATCAATTCACTGTATTCCGGCCCCCC
Organism: Bacteroidales bacterium; assembly: GCA_016936695.1. Classification (GTDB taxonomy): domain Bacteria; phylum Bacteroidota; class Bacteroidia; order Bacteroidales; family VadinHA17; genus LD21. The sequence goes on from JAFGXK010000235.1 coordinate 794, forward strand.
GGGCTCAGGAGTACCCGTCGATGGCATGAGTGAAGGATCCAGAACATCAAGGTCAATTGTTATGTAGACATCTCCTGAAAGCAATTCAATTGCTTTCCCATATCCTGATTTGTCAAGGTAAAGCTTATGAGCAGGGAAAATTCTATCCCAATCGGCAAGCAGGGCCTCTTCCTTCGACATGCTCCTTATACCGACCTGAACAATGGGAGCGTATTCACGCATCCGGGCCATAGCACAGGCATGATTCAATCTGGAACCTTCATATTCAGGCCTCAGGTCTGAATGGGCGTCGAGCTGAAGTATGGAAAGGTCTCTGTAATGCTCTGCGAAGGCTTTTGCCGATCCTATACTCACAGTGTGGTTGCCTCCCACCACCACGGGAAACTTATCCTCACCTATCAGGAATGAAACCTTTCTGTATACGGCATCAACAAGTATTTCCGGTGACTCTTTTTCCAAAACCGGTTCAAGGGTATGAATACCATGAAGGTGAGCTTCAGAACCGGTCTCAATGTCGTAGAACTCAAGATTAACAGAGGCATCCATTACCGCATCCGGACCCTTGTCAGCACCCCTTATCCAGGTGCTCGTCTCATCATAGGGAACCGGGACTATGATTATTCCTGATCCGGAATAATCATAAACCACCTCATTGCCACCAAAATTCATGGTTTCCAGTTTAATTCCCGTACCGGGCTATCCCTGCTTTGCTTTTGGGGAGCTCTTTTTCTTTTTGGGCGCTGCCTCAGCCAGCTTCTCTGCCTCCTCCGGCTTATCTTCCTTAACCTCTTCTTTTTCAGGCTCCTCTTTAACAAGCATATCCTTACCCTGAAGCAGATTATACCAGAGGATTATTTTCTTTATATCACTCAGATAAACCCTGTCCCTGGAATATTCGGGAATTACTTCCTCAAAATACCCTTTTAGCTTTTCCGCATCCGACCTGGCATCGATCGCTGGTCCGCCCGACTCCTTTTCAAATATCCTGTCAAACACCTTTCCAAGAGGAAGATCATCATTATCCGTAAAAACCGAAATATCCTCCAGAGAGCTTACTTTTGCCGAACTGAATGCACTGCTTCTTTTACCTGTCTCCATATGTTCAACAATAATTGCATTCTTGCCCTGGGCAATGAATTTAAAAAGACCCGGTTCTCCTGAAATTGATAAAATATCCTTTAATACCATCTGGTTGAATTTTGTCAGCAAATTTAATTCATGTTCATCAAACCATATGCGGGATGAACATTTTTTTTTATTTCCGTTACGAAATGTTTCTCTCCTTTTTTATTTTATTATATGCCTCATTTACCTTTTTGAATTTCTCATCAGCCGTTTTTCTGAACTCTTCCCCGAGATGACTTACCTTGTCGGGATGGTAAAGCATTGCCATCCTCCTGTAAGCTTTCTTGACCTCATCGTCACTTGCATCGGGACTTATTTCCAGTATCTTGTATGCCGAATCGGTCTCAGGCACAAACATGTTCTTTATTGAGGCAAAATCGGATGAGGAAATACCAAGATACCCGCTCATCTTCTCAATAGCTTCCACTTCGAGGGCATGTACATGGCCGTCGGCGCCTGATATGCCAAAAAGAAGGTGCAGAAGCTGAAGTCTGGAGGAATAGTCCATGTTTGAGGCAATCTGCAAGCAGACATCCCTCACCGGAATCTCCTGATTCAGAATATCCTTCAACGTAAGAATGGCTTCTCTTGCCGTCGACTGTCCGAACTGACGGATAAAAAACTGCTTTACATAGTCAAGCTCTGACTTTACAACCTTGTTGTCGGCTTTCATCATTGCGGCAACGAGCACCAGCAGACTCATCCCAAAGTCACCCCGGGCGGTGTTTTGCGGCGAACCGGTGTAAGTTGTGGTCTGGATAGTGGTGTTATCGACCATCGATCCTATCATGAAACCAAGTACAGCCCCAAGAGGCCCTCCCATCACAAAACCCAGGCCCCCTCCTATCCATTTACCCAGTCGTCCCATTTCTCCCCCTGTTTATCTTTTCGTACAGTTTAAGCATTTCCCCGTGAATCCCCAGTACAGCAGGGATTATCATGTCGTTCTCCGAATTGAATATAATAAAATCTGACCCTGGTATTCGTGATTCATCATCAGCCTGATTCTTCATTCTTTCAATTATCTGTTCCCTTGTAAACCTGTTTCCTGCCACCAGCCTTCCGATTCTCTCCTCGTAGGGAGTGACAACTGTTGCTACCCTGTCCATCATCCTGAAGGCTCCGCTCTCAAACAGAATGGCGGCTTCCATGATTGAATAGGGCGATTTCTGGTTCTTCATCCACTCTTCAAATGAGTGGAAAACTGCAGGATGAACCACTGAGTTGACCTTTTGAAGCAGACTCCGGTCACTGAAAATAAGCCTGGCCATTTCGGACCGGTCGAGCCTGCCTCCGGGAAAAAGGTCCTTTCCGGCGATCGTACTTATCCTGTCCTGTAAAGCCCTGTCATTTTCCTGTATCCTCTTTGCCTCATCGTCGGCCGAAAACACAGGGATACCCAGTACTGCAAACACCTTGCATACAGTAGATTTTCCGCTGCCGATACCGCCGGTGATGCCAAGTTTTAGGCTATGACCCGGTGCCGCTTTCATTTCTCCTTCCTTTCTATAAGAAAATCCACCTTTGGAGGCGAGACTCTCATTGAGTTCACATAAGGAGGGATATTACGGAAATCCAGAGATAACTTCTCTGCCGAATTCAAATCAGCTTTGGCCGCATCGAGGATCACCTCAAACGGGACCTGCTCAAATTTCGTGTAATCACCGATTGCAACAAGTCCTTTTACAGTTACAATATCAGGGAATATCCTGAGATTTATTGAATCAGGGCAATTGATTATCCTTACCGGAACCTTTACTTCTGCTTCTGTAAACTGCTCCACAGAAACGGTTACAAGCACCTTCTTTTCCGAGAGAACGCATTTATCCGGAACTAAAAGTGACATACCCCTGGTGACCGACTCTCTTACCCCTCTCAGCTTCATGGGTTTTGTTCTCACTGCTTTAAGAGTGTCGAGTATTCGTTTGGGCCCTGTTATTTCAATAGTGTCAGGTTCGACATGATAGTTGCCCTTAACCAGGTATTGCTTTTCAGTGCTTACCTCTACATCGGGGGCAACGGTTATCTGTCGCTTGATAATCCTGTCAAAAGCAAAAAACAAAGTGTCGGGCTTAACCGAGGTGATATCGCATTCTGCTCTCAGCTGATTTCTGAGCTTAGGTATAAGCCCCGATGTGACAACATAGTAATCGAGGGCCCTGCTGTTGGGAACCCTGCGATAATTGATTGATGATACATCAAGTACAACAGGCGACCTGTTTCCCGACATCTTCAACTTGAGTATCGAATAACCCGGCCCTTTCAGAAACAACTCGAGCCTCAGAGGAAGATCGTCTGCCAATACTCTTTCCTCGGGAAGATTGATATACCTTACCGGGTACCTGATGCTGTATTCAACCTCCTTCTCCAGAGAATTGAGGTACCAGAACACAAAGGAAAGAAGCAGGAAAAAAACAAATATGACAACATCCCTGTCATTCCCACTTCCTTTTCTCCGGAATATGCCTCTGGTCAATATGGCTTTCAGCCAAAACACTTATATAAGATGAAATGCCGGCTATACCTTGTCAGCAGTGGGATCCTGGATCAGGGCGCTCTTGTCGACCTTGAGTCTCAGATCACCTCCTACTTCCAGCATTACGAAGTTGTCCTTAACTTCATATATCTTTCCATAGATACCGCCAGTAGTGATGACTTTGTCTCCCTTTTTAAGCGAGCTCCTGTAGTTGGAAAGTTCTTTCTGCTTCTTCATCTGAGGTCTGATCATGAAGAAATAGAATATTACAAATACCGCAAGCAGGGGAATGAAAGTTACAAGTGCATTGCTTTGTCCGGCAGCTCCGCCTGCAGGCTGTCCCAGAAGAAGAATAAAAGATAAGTAGTTCATTTCTTTTTGTAATTGGTGGTTTATTCTTGAATTAATGTTATTTGCGTGATATTACCTCCGCAGTAATTTTAAGGATAACAACTTCGGTGGTGGAATTTGAACGAACCGATATTGTCTTGGTCTGTATGCCGCTTCTTCCGCCCGAATCAAATACTACCTCAAGGTTTCCTCCCTTCCCGGGAGGAATCGGCGATCTGTCGTACTTGGGAACAGTGCATCCGCATGATGTTGATGCCGATTTGATTACCAGTTTTCCCGGACCTTTGTTCTCGAATGAAAAAATATGAGCTACCTTTTCTCCCTCAGTAATTTTTCCGAAATCAAATTCATATTCCCTGAAAACCAGTTCAGCCACTTCTCCTTCAGCAATATCGTCTGTTTTAAGCCGAACGCCGTTGTCAACAGCTGAACCGCACCCCGACAGGAGCAATGTGAAAAATACAACAGGCATTATCAATTCAGTCCTTATCATACCCCAGATCATGTGTTAGTCTTCAATGACATCACCTATAAGTCCCTTACCTGTCTTGGTAAACAGGCCCTTTTCCCTGATCTCCCTGACTATATTGTCAAGAATACCATTGACAAATGTACTGCTTTTTGATGTACAATAATATTTGGCAATCTCAATATACTCATTGAGTGTCACCTTTACCGGTATCTCAGGAAATTCCATTATCTCTGTTATTGCCAGCTGCATCACCAGAATATCCATCAGGGCAATGCGCTCAATCTCCCAGTTGGTGGTGTTCCTGTCGATGAGTTCGGAGTTTTGCTTAATATGAAGAATGGCCTTCCGGAACAGTGTCTTTACAAAATCCTCATCCTCCTTGTTTTTGTACAGTGGCATCATCCTGGCATTTTCCCCTTCTTCGGGCCTGAACTTTTTCAGGGTTTTCTCGATCATTACAGCAACGTATTCCATGTCATCGTTCCAGTAAATGCTCTGTTCCTCGAAGTTCGCCTCGAGGTCTTCCGATTCAGCAAACAGCCTTGTAACCAGACTGATCACAAATTTCCTGTCGGCCGCGTAACCCTGAACCTCGGGTTTCATGTAATCCTCATACTTATCCCAGGCAAGCATCATGTTGTACATAAGCCTTGGGATATGCTGATTATTTGCCCACGACAGCTTCCGGGACGAAACGTAGCTTTTGAAAGCCTTATTCGACCTGAGCTGCTCAATTAACTTATTGTCAATAAATTTCTTATTTGGATCAAGGTCCTGGGGTGTTGGCATTTTCTTCTGCCTTGCCTGCTCAATCTTCTCCGCTGCAATGTCAGCCACTTCAATGACAAGCAGAAGAAGGTAATGATACAAATCGTAGGTCTTCCCAATACTGAAGAACAACTCCTTCTCAGCCAGCTCAATGTCGTCATCCTCCCTGCGGTTGAATGCATATAATGCCATCAGGGCTTTTATGCGCAATAATCTTCTGCTTATCATCTATAAAGAACCTCAGAATTTGGCAGCAAAAATAACCTTTTTCCTTAAGCTTCAAAACATCGGGCCAAAATTAAGGCACATTTGAATGGACGGGTATTGTTTTTAAAAAATATTGTTACATTTGACAATCATTACCCTAAACTGACTTGGAAATGGAAGAAGAAGCCGGAATTAAGGAGGTCATAAACGGTAGCAAGGAACAAATCGTACAGGAAGAGATCTATACCAAAGTGGTAAGAGCTGGGAAAAGAACTTATTTTTTTGATGTTAAAGCCACACGAAAGGAAGATTACTACCTTACCATTACTGAAAGCAAGAAACGAATGGGCAAGGAAGGCAAGATCTACTATGAAAAACATAAAATATTCCTTTACAAGGAGGACTTTGATAAATTTGGCGACGGATTTAAAGATGCCGTTGATTTCATCTGTAACGGAATTGATTTACCTAA
>JAFGXK010000236.1 GCA_016936695.1 Bacteroidales bacterium
CAGCGGTCTGTCAAATGAAGCCTGGCCTGTGGGCATCCCGGTTTTGAGAATAAAAAGGAACTTAGCCGACAGGATACTTTCAGCAAAGGGTAAAACCACAGCGGGCCTTGAGAATGAAATAAACACCTCACATAAGACAATAGGTTTTGCAACTGGTGTGACAATAAAAGCCGGATCAGAAGTTATCGTAACAAAAAGCAATACCAGAAATGTGGTTATGGTTCTTAACGGAGAAGATGAAAATCTTAAGGATGAGTACCTGATAATCGGAGGTCATTTTGATCACCTTGGAATGGGAGGCTCGTCAAGCCGTGCAGGCGACACTGTTGCTGTTCATCCTGGTGCTGACGATAATGCCTCGGGTGTAGCCGGCTTTATTGAAATAGCAGAGAAATTTGCCCTCACAAATCCCCGCAACAGGAGAAGCATCATTTTTACAGGTTTCTCAGGTGAGGAATCAGGGCTTCTGGGGTCAAAATATTTTACCGAAAATCCGCCGGTCGATCTTTCAAAGGTCAACGCCATGATCAACCTCGATATGGTTGGAAGGCTGAGGGATTCGGGTTCCCTGCAGGTCGGAGGTATAGGCACCTCTCCCATCCTGAAGGAACTAATTGTCTCACTGGTCGATACAAATTCAATAAATCTTGCCTTATCGGAAGAAGGATCAGGACCTTCGGACCATTCAGCATTCTACGGCAAGGACATTCCGGTCCTTTTCTTTACAACCGGAGCGCATCTCGATTACCATACACCTTCCGACACCTGGGAAAAGCTTAATTATCAGGGAATGGCAAGTGTTTCGGATATTATATTCAATGTGGCAGAGGAGCTTGCCAACGACGATAACAAGCTTGCCTTTACTGAAGCCGGACCAAAGCAGGAGGCTGTCAGAACCATGAGGAGGCAGGGAGTCACCCTGGGGATAATGCCCGATTTTGCCGGTAATATTAAGAACGGACTTCGGGCCGACCTGGTAACGCCGGGTAAGCCGGCTGCCCTGGGAGGCATGAAGAAAGGAGACATCATCACAGCCATTAACGGCAAATCAATCAACAACATCCAGGATTACATGTACCGGATGGGCCAGCTTAAACATGGGGAAACAATCAGCGTTGAGATATTGCGAAACGGGAAAAATGAAGTTCTTCTGATACAATTGTAGCACTATTACGTCTAAGACCTAAATCAGTACTCCATGAAGAAGATCATTTTGTGGATCCTGGCCATAATAATTACCCTCGGGGCAGCATATTACCAGAGGAAAACAGGACCTACCAATCCGCGTGATACCTACCTTACAGTAAATGACACCCTGGTAAAAGTAAGGCTGGTTAGGAGTCTGGGACTTGACGAGAGACCTGAAGTCAGGCTGGCGATCACCGACACTGCGGTAAAGGCCAGACTGTATTACAGAAGATACAGGACAGGGGAAGAGTACAGCTCAAGTGAGTTTATATATAAAGTATACCCTGTCAATTCGATGTTTATGAATAAGGTGTTCGGCATTACGGAAGAGACGGGATTATACGCCGCTGTACCCCCACAACCTCCTGCCGGGAAAATCGAGTACTACCTTGAACTGACCGATTCAAGCGGGAAAACAACCGTCCTTAAGGAAACGCCGGTGGTAATAAGGTTCAAGGGAGCCGTCCCCTCGTACATACTTACACCACACATAATATTCATGTTCCTGGCCATGCTTCTTGCGAACGTGGCGGGTCTGATGGCACTTTTCAAACTGCCTGCCTTCAGGAAGTATTCGGTCTGGACTCTCGTCACTCTTATAGCCGGGGGAATGATACTTGGTCCTGCGGTTCAGAAGTTCGCATTCGGTGATTTCTGGACAGGAGTGCCATTCGGATGGGATCTGACTGACAACAAGACACTTATTGCACTCCTGTTCTGGATCCTGGCAGTAGTTATGAACAAAAAAAGGGATACACGGGTTTACACAATACTGGCAGCAGCCGTGACATTAATAATATTCTCAATACCGCATAGCATGTTTGGCTCAGAGCTTGATTATTCATCGGGAGAAGTAACACAAGGAATAATTTTGCTTTTTTTAATGAAAATCTCCAAAAATTCATAAATTGAATGCAGCAATAAAACATCCATCCCGTCTTTTCATTGGAAATAATGGAAGACAGTGGGTGCAGCTACAAGTATAAAAACCAGCCTTTACTCGAAAATGGCAAATGCAGAAGCAGCATTCCGGAACTTGCACCAGGATCTCCTGGATGGATGCAAGACTGGCGACCAGAAAGCCCAGTTCAAGATTTACAAGTTGTACTATAAAGCAATGTACAATACGAGTCTTAGAATTGTGAACGATACGATGGAAGCGGAGGATATTATGCAGGAAGCGTTCCTGTCGGCCTTTGAAAAGATTGATACCTACTCAGGAACCGTCAGTTTCGGGGCATGGCTGAAGAGAATAGTGATTAACCGCTCGCTCGATGCCCTGAGCAGAAGAAAAGCGATCTTTGAAGATATTGAGCTGCACGTGGGGATAAGGGATGAGAGCAGTGAAGACATCATAAGGAAAGAGGAGCTCGACATAAAGGTTGAGGAGGTAAAGGATGCAATCGACAGACTGCCTGACGGATACAGAATCATTCTCTCGCTCTATCTGCTGGAAGGATATGACCACGATGAGATTGCCGAGATACTTAATATCTCAAGCAGCACTTCGAGATCGCAGCTTTCCAGGGCAAAGCAAAAGCTGATTGCCGAAATGAAGAAAAAATGAAAAAATTAAGAAAATGAAAAATATAGAAGACATAATCAGAAACAACAGGGAGTTCTTCGACAGCGCCGAGCCGTCGGACGGACACTTTGAAAGATTTTTCAGGAAACTGGAGATCAGATGTGAGCCTCTGGTGGTCAAAAGAAGCATCGTTCCGTATCTTCTTAAGGCTGCAGTGGTCACCCTGCTTGTTACGCTCTCTTCGCTCTGGACATGGGATCATTTCCTGAGGCCCGACAGGGACAGGATGAGCCTGAGTGATGTTTCTCCCCAGTACAGGGAGGTTGAGAACTATTACGCACACCAGGTAATTATGATGGAAAGCGAGCTTACTGAAATCAATGTGAACAACAACCCTGAACAGAAAGAAGCGCTTTTAAGCGAACTGAGAAGCATGGATTCAGTTTACGTTCAACTCCAGAAAGATCTGAAAGCCAATCCCAACGATGAAAGAATAATAAACGCCATGATAGAACATTACCAGACGAAAGTGGAAGTAATGTCGTACATAGTGAATCAACTGAAAGCCATAAGGAATGAAAATCTAAACGACACAGACAATGAAAAGACAAGCATTTAAAACGGGATCAATATTGCTCGTCTGCCTTATTCTTGGCTCACCGGGACTTATTTCCCAGGAGCTCACCAAGGAGTTTCACAAAGAATGGACAGCAGGTGCAAATGCAACTCTCGACATCAACAACAAGTATGGAAAGGTCATTGTTGAGACCTCGGACCAGGACAGAATTACAATAGACGTAAAGGTCATTGTTGAATTTCCCAACCGCGAAAGAGCTCAAAGGTATCTGGACTATATCGATGTGGCTTTCAGTGAGGAAGGAGACATGTTCAGGGCCCGTACAGTAATTGACGAAAAATTCAACTTATCGGGATGGGGAG
>JAFGXK010000237.1 GCA_016936695.1 Bacteroidales bacterium
CAGTAATATTGCACCCTGTCCGACCAGGAACATTGTATATTATAACCGGAACAGGACACCATGTGGCAATAGTCTTGAAGTGCTGGAACAACCCTCGCTGGGTGGGCTTGTTGTAGTACGGGGCCACCGAAAGGACACCATCGATCCCGGTAAGGTCCACCTGCCTGATATTGTTGACAACCTCCTGGGTGTTGTTTCCTCCAATACCTACAATAAGGGGAATCCTGTTGTCAACATACTCAATAACATACGATACAACAGCCTGTTTCTCATCCTTCGACAGGGTAGGTGTTTCTCCCGTAGTGCCAAGAACAACTATATAATTGACTCCTCCGGAAATGACGTGGTTTATGACTCGCCCCAGGGCGGCAAAATCAATGCTCGAATCACTTTTAAACGGCGTAACTATTGCAACTCCGGTTCCTTTTAACTTTTTCATTTTATAAATAATTATACTGCTTTCCTGGCTGATTCGGAATTGATCATGCCGAGGTAATATAATACCTGATCAAGGTATTTCTCTGTATTTACAGGGCTCTTCATCGATATCATCAGGTCGAAAGGAGATGTCTCGGGATTCTCACCTGAAAGTCCAACCTTCATTCCTGCCTGCGAAAGAGAACTGGCATAGAAAAGAGGAAAGAGATTCGTGAAATTGATATCAATCAGTAAATCGAATTTTGTATTTATGAAAGATTCCGCATCCGGATGAGAAGGACAATAGAAAAAATTCAACTCTGTCTTTTTAATACACGTGAAATATCTTATCGCGGTGTAAGGGTCAGGCAATGCTTTCCCGGGATAATATCCAAGGATCCTTACATCCTTGTTTTGTTCGGCCATTTTTTGGTGAAACCTGGTAAGGAAACTGAAGTCATCAGACTTCGTGGCATCCCATATTATGCCAATGGTTCTGATATTAAAAAAGTTAATGTATAGCGGTTTCCTTCTGATCCTGGCCAATTTGCCTGCCAGCTTCGATTTTCCGATTCTGATCCGAAGGTTCCTTAATAATTCCATTGTGCAAACCTAACAGTTTTTTATAAATGAAAACTATGTGCTGAGGCTAAAATTCTCCTGTCATGAGCAGAAATTCATCCTCGCCGATGATCTTAACTCCAAGCTCTTCGGCCTTTTCTCTTTTTGAGGGCCCCATGTTGTCCCCGGCAAGTATAAATGAGGTGTTCCCGGATATCGACGAGGAATTCTTTCCTCCATTCCGTTCTATGATTTCCTTGTATTCATCGCGGGTATGTTTCGAGAAAATACCTGAAATCACAATTGTTTTTCCTTTTAGAGCATCTCCCTTATCTGAACTTTTTGCCACTCCGGTCATTTTTATTCCGGCCGCCCTTAAACGGCTTATTATTTCATTATTCTCCGGATCGGCAAACCAGGCTTTGATGCTTGAAGCTATCCTGGGACCAATTTCATTCACGGCGGTAAGCCTTTCATTATCGGCCGACATCAGCTGGTCGATTGATGGGAATTCTGAGGCAAGTGTTTTTGCCACAGTCTCTCCTACATGTCTTATTCCCAATGCAAATACAACCCTGTGATATGGCACGCTGACCGATTCTTTTATGCTTGATATTATTCTGGCTGCCGATTTCTCTCCCATCCTTTCGAGAGGCACCAGTTGTTCTGCCCTGAGGTCGTAAAGATCGGCAACAGTCCTGATAAGCCCCCGGTTGAACAGCAGATCGACCGTTTCTTCCCCGAGCCCGTCGATATCCATGGCCTTCCTGCCTATGAAGTGTTCGATTCTTCCCTTTATCTGAGGCGGACAATGAAGATAATTCGGACAATAATGATTGGCTTCACCTTCGTTGCGCACCAGCCCGGTTCCGCATTCGGGACATTTTTCAATGAACTCAATCCTCATGCTCGACTCGTCGCGCACCGAGCTGTCCACACCAACGATTTTGGGAATGATTTCGCCTCCTTTTTCGACATAAACCATATCATTGATATGAAGGTCGAGAAGGAATATCTGATCAGCATTGTGCAGTGATGCCCTCTTTACCGTAGTGCCGGCAAGCTGAACGGGATCCAGATTGGCAACAGGTGTTACCGTTCCTGTCCTTCCCACCTGGTATGATACCGATAACAGCCTGGTGAGTGCCTGTTCAGCCTTGTACTTATACGCGATTGCCCACCTGGGCGATTTGGCAGTGTATCCTGCTTCAGCCTGTTGATCGATGGAATTCACCTTTATTACTACACCGTCGGTTTCGTAAGGCAATTCCTTCCTTTTTTCCTCCCACGCTGTAATAAATTGAATAACTTCCTCAATGCTCCGGCAAACCTTAGTATTAGCATCAACCTTGAAGCCCCAGCCAGATACAAGCATCAGATTTTCATAATGGGTACTGAAAGGAAGATCCTCACCCAGAAGAGAATAAAACATGCAATCGAGGTTGCGGGAGGCAACCACTGACGAATCGAGTGTCTTGAGGGTACCTGCTGCCGCATTGCGCGGATTGGCAAAAAGGTTCAGTCCTTCTTTTTCCCTTTCCTCATTTAGCCGAAGAAATACAGCCCTTGGTAAAAGTACCTCACCCCTCACAATGAACTCCCCGGGAATATCCGAATTGGTTAACACCGCCGGTATGCTGCCTATTGTCCTGATATTTGCCGAGACATCATCGCCTTTGGTCCCGTCGCCCCTGGTAAGTGCAGTAAACATTACCCCGTTAATGTAAGTAATGCTGATGGATGCGCCGTCAAATTTGAGTTCACAGACATATTCAACATCACCTGTAACAGATTTCCGGAGTCTGGAATCAAAGTCACGAAGCTCGTCGAAATTATAAGTGTTACCAAGAGAAAGCATCGGGTATTTGTGCTCATATTGCCTGAATTCTTTTGCAATATCACTGCCAACCTTAAGAGTGGGAGAGGAAGGATTTGCAAATTCCGGATACTTCTTTTCAAGTGTTTCAAGCTCATTTATAAGAAGGTCATACTCAAAATCTGAAATAACAGGTTGATTCAGAATGTAATACTTGCGATTGTGCTCTTCAATCTCCTTACGCAGCCTTTCGATGCGCTCCTTTGCTTCTGCCTGATTCATCTGATTTTATCGATTTAGCCCCAGATACCGTCAATCACCTTTCCGCATTTACTGCATTTGCTTCCGGCAAGGTTGTTGGCGACAATACGGTACCCCTGCCTTACTATTAGCTCGGTCCCGCATTCCGGACACTTTGTGTTTGATAACTCATTTCCGGGAACATTGCCTGTGTAGACATATTGCAACCCCTCATCGCGGGCTGTTTTTACAGCGGTGTTGAGTACCTCCACCGGAGTGGGAGGGAGTTGCTCAAGCTTGTATGTGGGATAAAACCTGCTGAAATGAATTGGAGTGTTACTGAAACCGTTCTTTACCAGCCAGTTGCACATCTTTTTTATCTCATCCATGTCGTCGGTCCAGCCCGGTATGATAAGGTTTGTGATCTCTAGCCAGACTCCCATGTCCCTGAAAATCCTGAGGGAATCAAGAACTGGCTGAAGCTTCCCGCCTGAAAGCCGCAGGTAGGTGCTGTCATTGAACGATTTGAGATCAATATTGGCGGCATCGATCACGGTGCAGAGCTTTCTTAGCGGCTCCGGATTAATATAACCGTTTGATTTGAATACGTTCCTGATCCCTGCCAGCTTTGCCAGAAAAGCAGTATCAAAGGCATATTCATAAAATGTAACGGGTTCGGAATATGTATAAGCTATAGAACTGCAATTCTTTGCCAGGCACTCGGATACCACCTTGTCGGGCATCAGATTTATATTCCTGGTCTTATCCGGTCCTGTTTGTGATATGGCCCAGTTCTGGCAATTCAGGCATGCAAGGTTGCAGCCGGCTGTGGCTATCGAAAAAGCACGCGTACCGGGTAGAAAATGATACAGCGGCTTCTTTTCAATCGGGTCAACATTCACAGAACAGGGATTCCCGTAAGCCAGAGTGTAAAGCACCGACCTGATCACCTTCCTGTTCCTGCACTGGCTGAGTTCACCCTCCTTAAGCACACACTCATTCGGACAGATGCGGCACATGATTCCGCGGGCCGTCTTCTCCTGGAACATGGCTTCCCTTCTGAAGGTATTCTGGTTTTCTCCGGAAGATTCAACAAGTAAACCATGGCCGGGAAGACATAGCATCCCGGCAGATAATGCGGCACACTGCCTGATGAATTTTCTTTTGCTGATCTTATTCTCTCTGCGTTCCATGTAAAATGAGTTGCAAACTCAAAAATACGAAAAACTAGCGGTTTTCGGATGCCAGGTAAAACAGAAACCCTGTTGCTGCCAGCAAAGGCAGGATATACAACGAGATACTTATTCCCAGCAGGGGAACGGCCATTCCTGAAAATACAAGGAACCCGATGGCTGATCCTGAAAGATCAGAACTGTAAACTTTAGACGGATTCAGGCCATTTTTTCCCCCTGAAGTAAGATCCCTGTAGTAACTGCCAGTTATCACAGCCGGCAAAAATCCCAAAAGTATCAACAGCCCTGTTACTGCAGGATTCCAAGTCATATCCATGATCCTCCCCGCCAACAGACCTGTAATTGCGTAAATGCCGGCAAGTATTATTGTCCTTATTGCCATAGTCGATCTGGTAAGGTACAACCGGTTGCTGCCCGAACCTACGGCAAGACCGGCCATCAGCCCGGCAATTATCAGCCCGGTTGCCTGATACATGTTGCCCAGGGTCAGCTGAAGCATCAGAAGCAGTATTATTTCGAAACCTGCAAGAGCCAATGCGCTGAAATACATGAGCCCGGTATTCTTCCTGAAATTAATAAGTGAAAGTGCGAAGAGTACTATCAGCAGAAGTATTGATGGAATCTTCGCATCTGTGTCCATTGTTAGAATGAACGACTGATAGTAAAAGGTAGCGGCAGGAACCACCAATCTGTTGGGCTTTACAGTGCTGTCCATCAGTGCAGTGACTTCTTCTGATCTGGCTTCGACAAGATCATCGGAGAGATAATCGGAACATACATAGAAGTTTTGAAGCTCTTTTTCATCTGTCAGTCTGCAGAAGGAAGTTGATATATCGTCGTCGGAAGCTATTAAGTAGAGCTTGCTGCCCGCAACAGGTACAACATTGCCGAATACTGCCTTCAGGCTGTTGCTTACCGACGAGTAAAGCCTGATGGCTTCACTGTTGAAGTAATTGGGATTTATTCCGGGGGAACAAGAGAAAACCGCTCCCTTATTCATGATATTTTTAACCGACCAAAAGAATTCCACAGTGTAGTACCTGTTAAGTGAGAGCGAAGAAGGAGGGGGGAGAAGCATAATTACCGCATCAAATTTTTTGCCGGTCTCCCTGATGTAACTTAATGCATCGTCGTTAACGACCGTTAGCAAAACTTTATCATCCCTGACATCACTTTCAATCCCAGCCGACAGTGCCGGATCGCGTTCGACATATACCACCTCTCTGATGTCGTATTTGGATATTTCTTTAATCCTCGATCCTGCCGATCCTGATATCAGCAGAACCGTGGCGGGATCATTGATCTGCAGCATGCCATAGTGTATGTCCTCCTCGCTCTCTCCAGCATCACTGCTGTAGGTGATCAGACGCTGGTTGTAATATGTGCTTGCCTCGCCGTGATATTCCCCCCTGGTTATATTTCCATACGGGGTGTCGAAAGTTTCCTTAATTTTTATATTCTTCAGCAACAGCTGTCTGAAGATGAAATCCGGAGGAAATAGTATCATCACTGAAACAAGCAGCAATACGCCGCTTTTCAAAATCAGCTTTCCGGTTCTGTTATTAATGCAAAAGGTAAGCAGAGACCAGGTTATGCCCAACAGGGTAATTATAAGGAGTGCCTGATATGTGTTCAGGATTCCTGCACCAGGTACTGAAATCATAATACCGGCAACTATTCCTCCTGCTGTTTCGACCGAAAAGGATTTCCCCGGAGTATGTCCGGATGATTTTCCGGCTTCAGTAAGCTTTATGAAGGTAAAACCTGATAAAAGGCAGAAGGGTATAAGTACCACGAAGGTGAAGACCAGACCGGCCGGAAATGAAGGAGTTTCTCCGGGATTCAGGATCAGCCTGGTCAGTAAGAGCATAAGTATTATTGAAAACAAGGGACCTGTGGTGAATAACAGGCTTATTTTTCCAATGCCGGAAGCGTTCGACTCCCTTGCAAGTGCTGAACCCAAAGCAGAACCTATGAGCCAGGAGCACAGAAAAGTGCCTGCAATAAGTTCATAACCTCCGGTGATGTTCATTATCTCCCGTAGCATCAGGAGCTGAACGGAGGAACTTATAAAACCTGTGATAAAAAGGGCTGTACCCGGGTCAAATTTTCTGGAAAATACTGATTCATTGTTCATGATCACTTTTCCTCTTCCTCAATCACAATGCCTTCGTAGATGAATATGTCGGCATTTTTCCAGCCATCCCAGCCTATACCCGCCTTGTCGCGTGAGGTATATCCCAGAAATTGTTCAACCGTCCATTTATTCTCTGTGGCAACCTGCGGTAGCATGGTTCCCGACTGGTAATCTTTCTTTATATAAATCCCGTGACGGCCTAGTTCTATTTCATTGATATTGTTAATCTTTCTCATCGGTCCGAGAACAGTGATCTCCAGGTCGGTTTTGGTGAATTCATCCCTTGTAAGGCGCGAAAACCGGGGATCGTCGAAAGCCGACGACTGTGATGACTCCAGTACCACTTCGTACAAGGGATCGGAGGAGACGAATCTTCCAATGCATCCCCTCAAGTTGCCGTTGATCTTCAGGGTTACAAATGCTCCTAAAGGTTTATGGAATATTTCAGGCAATTTTTCCTTGTCGACAGTAATCCTTTTTCCTTCATAAAGGAGTGACTTTATATTATCGCGTGCAAGTGAAATAAGACCGGCCTTTTCCTTATCAGTGAAGCTGATCTCATCCGACAGACTCTCTTTATTGTTGCTGCTGATCGGTTTTTCAAATAACCCGATAGCGTTGTATCCAACTACACCTTCCCTGTCGCCGAACTTTGAATCGCCTGAGTTGCAGTAATCGATCTTCCTGAATTGAAGATTGCTGTTTCCTTCGGCCAGGTAAAGAAGCAGCAGTCCCGATGTCCATCCGCACATGCTGGTTACCAGCCCTGGATCATCAGTCTGGGAATTCTTCCGGAGTGTGGTCAGAAACTTTTCAGGATCGCCGGTAACAATGGCATCGGCAGTTGACCTGTCAACAGTGTATGCCGTTTCGTATTTAGGATAGTGCGAAAAATCACTGCTGATTACGAACAGGTTGTCGGGAGTGAACCATGGCCTGAGTATGGCAGCGATCTTTCTGATGTCTTCGGTTTTGTTTGTTCCTAATATAATCGGAACCAGTTCAGGCTCGTTGCTGAACCAGTACTGTATAAAAGGAACCTGCACTTCGAGGCTGTGTTCCTGTTTATGTGCATCGACGGGGAAACTGAAAAGCTTGTTTTCCCTGAGCTTGTTCGCTATTTCCCTGTTAACCACGGCCCTGCCAAGTGGTGTTATGAAATCGCCGGTGTTGTATGGCGAAGCTCCGGCAAAGGCCATTACATGACTGGATCCTATCAGGAAGATGTTTTTGTAATTGGTATTCCTGCCGATCACGGAGAAAGCTGATGCGGCAACTTTTCCGGAATAGACATAACCGGCATGCGGACTTATGATTGCCCTGACCTTTCCATCAGGAACCGGTATCTTAACACAGGTTTCGAACAGCTCTGCGACATCCTTCCCAAGGGTTTCCCCTGAGGCTGAGTAAAATCTGCCCGCCGCAACAGGCTGTCGGTCTGATGACCTCTGCTGGGAAAATGAATCCATAACAATATATATTAATGCCGCTGCAATCACAAGCTTTCGCATGGTGCAAAGCAATTGGTTTACCGTAATAAAGTTATGGCAAAAAATTCAGAAACAGAAGCTGAGGGGAGTAAATTGAGCCGGCTTGCTAGATAAATATCATTGACTCCTTCAATACCTTTCCCGATTCATCGGTACCGTAGATTTTCAGTCCTACGCTGACGGTAGCTGTACCTACAATGTCAATAACCGGACTGAGATCATCCTTTATGTCATCTATATCATCAAAGTCCTCGATGGGGAAATATATATGAAGGAAAAGAACGCATTCTGGTTTGCTTATGCCTGAGAGAGATTTTACAATTTTGGCAAGCCATATTGATGATGCCGTATTGAAATATTCGAGATTTAGACGTAAATTTGTATTCTGCCTTGGATTTTTAACATATTCATTGATCCACTCAAGAAGAGGTTCAAAGATCCTGGGAGCGTTAATGGGAATTGACTTCCCCGAGAGAATCATTTCCCCGTTCAGATAGTTGAAATCTATCAGAGGTGTCTTGTCTGTTTGTTCAACGAATAAGTTCTTAAGCTCCTTCATGGCAGGATCGATTTTTCCTTATTTTAATTTCCTAAATGACCTACTTCAAAAGTATAACATCTTTTTTTATGTTATAAAATTTTAATCAAAAAGAAACGGTCAATAGTCAAATAAAAACATTCGTTGATATAAAACATGCAGTGCATCTGATGAAATTGTCGCCTGCAGTGCACGCTGATGCTCATAATTCATGGATTTCATTAAAATGCTATATTTGCAGACGTAATTTCTTAAACTGCAATGGAAATTGATCTAAGAAACAAAATAATTGAAGCGGTCAGGGTGCTTTACAACAGTGAGGTCCCGGATCATCTTATTCAAATACAGGATACCAGGAAGGAATTCAGGGGCGATTTCACTCTTGTTGTGTTTCCTCTCTTAAGGTATTCGCTTAACACTCCCGAGAATACTGGCGCAGCAATAGGTAATTTTCTTCAGAGTGAATTACCGCACGTTTCAGGATTCAACGTCATAAAAGGCTTCCTTAATATAGAAATTTCCGACAGATGGTGGGTTGAATACTTTGCCGGACTTGCTAAGGAGAAAGACCTTTACGCAAAATGCCGTTCGGTGAAGCCTGAGACCATTCTCGTTGAATATTCCTCGCCGAATACAAACAAGCCGCTTCATCTCGGACATATACGAAACAACTTGCTGGGATTTTCACTTTACAGGATACTCTCCTCATGCGGACACCGGGTTATAAAGACAAATATTGTCAACGACCGAGGCATCCATATCTGCAAATCGATGCTTGCATGGCTTAAGTATTCAGGAGGCGAAACCCCCGAATCATCAGGAATGAAGGGAGATCACCTTGTTGGAAAATACTACGTGATGTTCGAACAGGAATACAAAAAACAGGCAGAGGAGCTTATCAGCAGCGGAATGAACGAAACCGAGGCACGAAACTCGGCTCCACTTATGGCCGAAGCCAGAGATATGCTTTTAAAATGGGAGAACGGCGACAGGGAAGTGGTAGACCTGTGGAAGATGATGAACTCCTGGGTTTACAAGGGATTCGACGAGACCTACAAAATGCTGGGCGTCGACTTTGATAAAATTTACTACGAATCAGAGACCTATCTCACGGGAAGGGATATCGTTCTTGAAGGACTCAGAAAAAATGTACTCTATAAGCACGATGATAATTCAATCTGGGTTGATCTCACCGCCCAGGGTCTTGACCATAAACTTCTGCTCAGATCCGACGGCACTGCGGTTTATATGACACAGGACCTTGGTACGGCGGTGGCACGACAAAACGATTTCCACTTCGACAAAACTCTTTATGTGGTTGGAAATGAACAAAACTATCATTTCCAGGTACTCAGGGCGCTTATGAAAAAGATTGGCTATACCTGGGCCGACGGCTTGATACACTACTCATACGGTATGGTTGAACTGCCTGAAGGCAGGATGAAATCACGCGAAGGTACAGTAGTGGATGCAGATGACCTGGTAAGCGAAATGAAAGAGACAGCCAGGAGCGTATCGATGGAACTCGGAAAGCTTTCTGAATTCAGCGGGGATGAAAAGGAGGAGATCTTTATGAAGATAGGACTGGGAGCCCTCAAGTATTATATTCTGAAAGTGGATCCTCACAAGAACATGACTTTCAATCCTGCCGAATCGATCGACTTCAACGGCAATACCGGACCATTTATCCAGTACACCTACGCCAGGATTAAGTCGGTATTCCGCAAGGCCGAACAATCGGGCCTGAAGCCTGATCCTTCCGGTGCCCGGTCAGCCTTACCCGGACCCAAGGAAATCGACCTTGTAAAACTGCTCAGGAAATATTCCGACATTGTGACTGAAGCAGCCGAGACCTATTCACCGGCATTGATAGCAAACTATTGCTACGACCTTGCAAGGGAATTTAACCAGTTCTATCACGACTTTTCTATTCTCGGAGAAGAAGATCCTTCACTGAGGAATTTCAGGCTGCTGCTTTCACATGTCACAAGCCAGGTACTGTCTTCAGGCATGTGGCTCCTTGGAATTGACATGCCTGAACGGATGTAACAAGCAATCCGCCTCCGCTAAAGCTACGGCGGACAAAGCCAGCAACAAGCAACAAGCAACCAGCAACAAGTAACCAGCAACCAGCAACTTAATTTTAAATATAATTTTTTCATTCTGATACCATGTTTGAATCACTCAGCGAACGACTGGAAAAATCCTTTAAACTCCTTAAGGGGCAGGGAAGAATTTCTGAAATAAATATTGCTGAAACTCTGAAGGAAGTGCGCAGAGCCCTTCTGGACGCAGACGTTAACTTTAAGATAGCCAAACAGTTTACCGATATGGTAAAGATTAAGGCTATCGGACAGGAGGTGATCAAGTCGGTGAATCCTTCACAAATGATGATCAAGATTGTCCATGATGAGCTTGTGGAACTGATGGGAGGGGATAAGACCGACATTAATATAAAGGTAAACCCCTCTGTCATCCTGATTGCAGGTCTGCAGGGATCCGGTAAGACAACTTTCAGCGGCAAGCTTGCCAGATGGGTGCAAAGCAAAAAGGGTAAGAATCCGATGCTCGTTGCAGGCGACATTTACAGGCCAGCCGCTATCGAACAGCTAAAGGTTCTCGGAACCCAGATCGGGATTCCTGTCTATACCGAGGAAGACAACAAAAATCCGGTTCAGATTGCCCGCAATGCTGTCAGGGAAGCCAAAATCAGCGGCAGGGATGTGGTTATAATAGATACCGCCGGACGTCTGGCCATAGACGAGGAAATGATGAACGAGATAGCATCGATAAAGGATGCCGTTAATCCTCACGAGATACTTTTCGTGGTCGATTCCATGACGGGCCAGGATGCTGTGAATACTGCAAAGGAATTCAACAACCGTCTCGATTTCGACGGAGTGGTACTTACAAAACTCGACGGAGACACCAGGGGAGGGGCAGCCCTTTCAATAAGGTCGGTGGTTAACAAGCCGATCAAGTTCGTCAGCACGGGCGAGAAGATGGATGCCATCGATGTGTTCTATCCCTCCCGAATGGCTGACAGAATCCTTGGAATGGGTGATATAGTTTCGCTGGTTGAAAAGGCCCAGGAGCAGTTCGATACGGAAGAGGCCAGGAAGCTTCAGAAAAAGATTGCGAAGGACCAGTTCGATTTTAACGACTTTATATCACAGATCCAGCAGATCAAGAAAATGGGAAATGTGAAGGACCTTATGTCGATGATACCAGGTGTGGGTAAGTCAATTAAGAACCTCGACATAGATGATAATGCCTTTAAAGGGATTGAAGCCATAATCCGCAGCATGACGCCCCAGGAAAGAACCAATCCCGCCGTGCTTAACGGAAGCAGACGAAAAAGAATTGCATCGGGAAGCGGTACAACTGTCCAGGACGTTAACCGGCTCCTTAAGCAGTTCGATGAAACCAGGCGAATGATGAAACTGATGACCACCAATAAAAATGCCGCACGCATGATGGGCAAAAGATAAACCTGATTACCATGTACAAAATTATCGATGGAAAACTGACCGCGGGCCTCATCAAGGATGAAATTACCCGTAAAGTAGACGAAAGATCCCAAAACGGGAAGAAGATTCCTCACCTTGCAGCAATTCTTGTCGGATCAAATGGTTCGAGCGAAACCTATGTCGCCAATAAAATAAAGGACTGTGAAGAAGTTGGTTTCAGATCGACACTTGTCAGAATGAATGACGATGTTTCGGAAGAAGAAATCATTGAAGCAATCGGGAAACTTAACAACGATCCCGATGTCGACGGCTTTATTGTGCAGCTTCCTCTGCCCGATCATATTTCGGAAAGCCGGATCACGGAAGCCATTGATCCCGAAAAGGATGCCGATGGTTTTCATCCTGTAAACCTTGGAAGGATGCTGATCGGCATTGATTGTTATCTTCCCGCCACACCCTTCGGAATAGTCGAACTTCTGAAACGATACAACATCGAAACATCAGGAAAGGAATGTGTCGTGATCGGCCGGAGCAATATTGTCGGACGTCCCCTCAGTATCCTCCTTTCACAGAAGGGCCTGGATGCAACGGTGACTGTAGTGCACAGCAGGACAAAGGATATAGCTTCCCATCTTAAGCGAGCCGATATAATTGTTGCTGCTCTCGGATCTCCGGGATTCGTGAAAGCGGATATGATAAAGCCGGGCGCTGTTGTGATTGACGTGGGCACCACCCGTTTACCTTCTTCAGCCACAAAATCGGGTTGGC
>JAFGXK010000238.1 GCA_016936695.1 Bacteroidales bacterium
CGGCGCCAATTGCTGGGTTGAAAAATTCTGGCAGTATCCGTCAAGTTCAAGCACACCTGCAGATAAGACGCCGGTTTCGGCTGACATTCTGTCGGAGAGGGACGGATCGAAATACCGGATGCCTGAACTTAGAAGAGCCCCGGTGTTGCCAAGCTTTTCAAAAGAAGTTTGCTTCAGGCTGTTGCGAACGGATTTGCCTGTCATCAGCGAGCCGGTTACAACACCCGTCAGCAGTATAATGATAATAATCTGGTATAGATACCCCCTGATATTATGGGTGATGGATCGTAAAACAATCTGAAAAAGGCTTTGCTTCATTGTTCAATTATCAGTGTTTTCCATCGGTCAGTTTACCTTCGGAAAGGCTGTACTGCAATTTCATTCTGTCGGCCAGTTCCTGGGAGTGAGTGGCCAGGATCAAAGTAGTACCGTATTCCCGGTTCATGTCTGTAAGAAGGTCTCCAAGATTCTCCGCATTTCGCCTGTCGAGCGAACCGGTCGGTTCATCGGCCAGCAAAACAGAAGGCTGGTTGACAAGGGCTCTTACAAGGGTTGCACGCTGGGCTTCACCTCCGGATATCTGATACGGGTATTTTGATGCAATTCCGGTTATTCCTGTTTTTTCCATCATTCTTCGGGCCTCATCTGCTTTCTGCCTGTAATCCTGGTCAGAGGCTTTTGTAGCAAGGAGAGGGAGCAGGATGTTTTCGAGAACGGTCAGATAGGGCAGAAGCAGGTGATCCTGAAAAACAAACCCTATATTTCTATTCCGGTATAATGCTGATTCGTCCTGATTGTACCCGAGCACCTTTTCGCCCCTGAACAATACTTCTCCGCTGTCGGGTCTGTCGAGCAATCCGATGATGTTAAGCAATGTTGTCTTTCCGGAACCCGAAGGACCCGAAACGGAAACTGTGTCGCCCTCATTTACGGTAAGATCCAGGTCCTTTAATACTACACCCCGCTGGAGGAACGATTTTGAGATATTCTTCAATGTAAGCATCATAACATGGCTTTATTATATACTTCTGCGAGTCCGGCCGACATTTTGGCGAGCGATAACTCCTCTCTTACCTTGCGGCTGCCCTTTTCTCCAAGGCTTGCAATCTTTTTCTTGTCCTTCAGCAACTTTGTAAGGTTGTCAGCCAGTTCGCTGACCGTATCAGGGGAGTAGATTATTCCTCCACCTGTTCTTTCAACAATCTCCGGGAAAGCTCCGGTTGCCGGCTGGACAACGGGAATTCCCGAGGCATTCGCTTCAAGCAGGTATAATCCGTAACCATCATATTTCCTCACCGGTACGCTTATTAAATCAACATCCCTGAAGAATTCAAGTTTTTTATCTCCTTCAAATTCAGGGTAAATCTTCACTGACTTCTCCAGCTTGTTGTCCCTGATTTTTTTAATCTGGGCCGAAATGAATTCCTTGTCAATCCCTGTGTATCCCCCGCATATCTTCAGAGACAGTCCCGGAACCTGATCCTGCTTTTTCATTTCAATGAAAGCATCAACAAGTTTGTCAAAACCGTTATAATTGTTTATGCGGCTGAAAAATCCTATTGAAGAAGGTTCTCTGTCAGTCCTTGACACTTCGTCTTTTTCAGGATCAAAGCCAAGGGGAACCACGTGAACGTTTTCACCCTTAAGACCTGTCTTGCTTTTAAACAATTCGCGATAATAGCTGCTTGGAGTAACAAACAAATCGACATATCCTGCCTCTTTTGCAATCATCTGCCAGGCTCTTGAACGGAAAGGCTCCTCCATGTCATCAATCCAGTCGTCCTCGTTAAGAAGCGAGCAAACAACCTTTACATCTATTCTCTTTTTCAGCTGACGGGCAATTCCCAGGATAAGGGCATTTGAAAGATGGATAATATCCGGTTTCCCGTCTTTAATGAGGTATCTGACCAGTCTGTCGACTTCGGCCTTTCTAAATGCATTGTCGCCCTCTATCATGCTTAT
The DNA here is from genome assembly GCA_016936695.1 of Bacteroidales bacterium. Lineage (GTDB taxonomy): Bacteria > Bacteroidota > Bacteroidia > Bacteroidales > VadinHA17 > LD21. Next base: position 1,963 of record JAFGXK010000238.1, read on the forward strand.
GGTAAGCTCCTCGTATCCTTCAGTGCTTGTTGTGCCTGCCTGTTTGGCTGCAAACCGGAGAAACAGTTTTGAATCAAGAAATTTGTCAAAAAAGGCTGGCATATTTCTGAGGAAAGGGACTTTTTCCCTCAGAAACATTGAAATTGCTCCGAAGAAAACATTGTTGTCAAATCCGCTCTCACTGCCCGTTGTCTTGTCTGGCGGCAGGTAAAGAGGTATGGCGCTTGCCTTTATTCCCGGAACCTTCCTGATGGCACGGACATAGAGCATGTCGCGGTAACAATTTCCGCAATAAAAGGATCCTCCCGATCCGGTTATTAAATATACTATCTTCATGTAATTAAAATGTTTCTTCAGTTCAACAAGATCCGGCGTACCGGAACCTGTTCAACATATAACTGAACGGAATGAATTATGTTCGATCAGGTCCTGTTATTTGGTTCCAAAAGCAAGCAAACGGCCGTCCTCCGTCAATATGTAAAACCTGTCGTCTATAACTGCCGGGGTACTGCTAACGGGAGAACCCGCATTGAAGCTCCATATCTTTTTGCCATCGTTCAAACCCAGCAAATAAACATTTCCATCAACACTTCCGAAAAGGACTTTAGAAGGAGTGATTACAGCAGAACCGGTTATTCTTCCGTTGGTACGGAATTTCCAGTTAAGCTTACCGGTAATGATATCATAGCTGTACAGGTACTTGTCCTCGTTCCCAATTATCACTGAATTCCTTCCTATTGCCGGTATTGCCACGACGGATCCCGATGTTTCACCTGCCGGGACCTCCCATGCCAGTTTCCCTGTGAGAAGATCAACACAGAAAAAATTGCCGTCATAATCACCGAAGCAGGCTTTTCCGCCTGAAAGGGCAGGAGAGGAAGCTATATAAGTACCTATTTCAATTGTATCTTTTTCCCTTCCGGAATAGGCGTCAACAACTCTGATGAAACCGTCGCAACCGCCGAAAACGATATTATTGTTAGTGACGGCAGGGGTGCCATTGACATAATTCATTGTTTCGAGCTTCCACTGAAGCAACCCGTTCGAAGGATCAACGGAATGGAGGTAATAATCATAACTGCCAATAACAATACCGGATCTTTTTCCGGTCGACCATGCATTAGCCGAACCTGCTATCTGCCCATCGGTCTTGTATCTCCAGGCTAATTTTCCGCTGGTCTTATTTAATGCATGAAGGGTTCCGTCATTAAAACCTATTATAACCTTGTCGTTATATACCATCGGAGGTGCTTCAGCTGACGAGCCTCCTTCATAACTCCATTTTATCTTTCCGTCACTCCCAACTGCAATAACCATACCCTTATCGTTACCAAAGAA
>JAFGXK010000239.1 GCA_016936695.1 Bacteroidales bacterium
CATTGTATGATATTTTAGAACTAATTGATTCAATGCGCCTTAAGTTTGCGTGCATTGAATAAAGCCGATGAAGTAAAAATACTTCTGCTTTCTGTAATAATGGCCGGATTATAGACAAAAAATTATTACATTTTGGTTACAAAAACCTCAAAACCGCGGATGCAGTTAAACGAAAAAACCGCGGCAGCGGTTCAAAACAAAACATACTAACAGGCATCCCGGGTTCTGTTTTAGCATAAGAGTAAAATAGCTTGTAGCTGAGTTCCGGCCAGAGTCGTCAGGATTAAGGTCTGATCAGGCAATCAGCTTTATGAAATAGAAAATCAAAGCTCCTATGACTGCTGAAACGGGTATTGTTAGTATCCAGGCCCAGAATATTTTCGTCGTCACACCCCATTTGACAGCGGAGGCCCTCTTTGTTGCCCCGACGCCGATTATCGATCCTGTTATAGTGTGTGTTGTGCTTACCGGTATCCCGAGAGCTGTCGCCATAAAGAGAGTTGCAGCACCCGCTGTTTCGGCGCAGAAACCTTCAAAAGGTTTCAGCTTGGTGATTTTTTGCCCCATTGTTTTAACTATCCTCCAACCTCCGAACAGGGTTCCCAGTGCTATGGCAGCATGACACGACAATACTATCCACAAGGCGGGATCAGAATCCCTGGGGACCTTGCCCATAGCATAAAGCGCCACCCAGATAATTCCCATCGATTTCTGAGCATCATTGCCTCCGTGTCCGAGGCTGAAGGCGGAGGCTGAAAGAAGCTGAAGGCGTCTGAAATGCTTGTCGACTCCGGAGGGAGAGCGCTTCTGAACGATATGAAGAACTATTATTGTTATCAGATAAGACATCAGCATCCCAAGCACGGGAGCTATTACGATAAATGCTCCTATCTTCAAAACCCCGGAGTAAACGACAGATCCGAATCCGCTGCCGGCTATTGCAGCGCCAACCAACCCCCCTACAAGCGTATGGGAAGAACTGGATGGAAGTCCCAGCCACCATGTAATAAGGTTCCAGATAATGGCAGCAATCACTGCAGCCGCAATAAGTTCAAGCGTGACTATTTCTGTATTGATCACTCCCGAACCTATTGTCTTTGCAACCTTCAACGGAAAAACAAGAAAAGCGACGAAGTTGAAGGTGGCCGCAAGGGCTACAGCTGCAAAGGGCGAAAGCACTTTTGTAGAAACTACAGTGGCGATCGAGTTGGCCGAATCGTGAAATCCGTTTATAAAATCAAAGATGAGAACAATAACGATTATAAAGATCAGAAATGTCATAAAGGACCAGGTAATATGGTTTGGGGTGAAATCAAGAATACAGGTTTAAAGCTTATTTACAATGAGTTATAAATTATCAAAATTCCAGATTCGACAGTTCGAAATTAGTAACTCCCCGTGAAAAATAATCTTTTTGATGTTACGATATTGTTACATTTTTTCAGGCAAAACAGAATAAATGCACTGCCCCTGCATAATCAAACCGGCAGTTCCAACCCTCAAGCATTATTTATAAGTCGCAGATGTCTTTCTCCCTTTTCCGTGACCTTTCCAATGATCGCTGAAGCACTCATCCCTTCTTCCCTGAGGGCACTTACAACCTCATCTGAGATATCTTCCCTGACGCACATCAGGATACCTCCGGATGTCTGAGCGTCCATCGAAAGCATTTTAAGATTATAGTTCAGGTCTTCCGCAAAAAACGTGTCGTCCTCCACAAAATCGAGGTTCCGGAAGGCAGCTCCCGGAATACATCCATCGTCAGCAAGCCTGTAGGCACCGCCGATCAACGGGAGGGCTTCAAGGCCGATTTCGATAGTAACATTTCCGGCCCTTGCCATTTTAAGGGCATGGCCTGCAAGGCCGAATCCTGTTATGTCGGTAGCCGCTTTCACTCCAAACCTTCGCATCACCGCGGCTGCAGAGGAGTTAAGACTTTTCATAAGCGTCTTTACCTCCCTTATATTCTCATCCTTTGCCATTTTCAACTTCTGACCGGCAAGAATCACACCTGTCCCGATGGGTTTGGTAAGTATAAGCAGATCACCGGGTACGGCAGCGGAGTTGGTGATTATCTTATCCGGGTGGACATATCCGATAACTGCCAAACCATATTTTGGAATATTGTCATCGATAGTATGTCCCCCTATTATACTCAGTCCGGCTTCAGCAGCCTTGTCTGCTCCCCCCCTGAGTATCGATGCATAAGCTTCGAGCGGAAGTCTGGCGGAAGGGAACATCATTAAGTTCAATGCCATAACCGGTGTTGCACCCATTGCATAGACATCGCTTATGGAGTTGGCCGCGGCTATCTGTCCGAATTCGTAGGGATCGCTGCAGACAGGCGGGAAAAAGTCGGTGGTGAAAACAAGGGCCAGATCGTCATTTACCCTGTATACGCCTGCATCATCGTGAGTATCGATACCTACAAGGATATTGGGATCGGATACCACGGGCAGATACTTCAGGAATTCTTCCAGCTGTTTCGGGGATATCTTTGCTGAGCATCCCCCGGATTCAGCAAAATCGAGAAGATCAACTGTCATGGCTTTATAATATTACCTGCCGATGCCATAGCCTGAGCGATCTCAAACATATTGCTCATGATGCCTGTCGAAATGTTTTCAACGATCGAATAATGTTTAGCACATGTCTCACATACAAGGAGGGTCACTCCCATTTTTTCAAGCTCCCTCAGATGGACGGCAACCGGTGATTTATCGCTGACCAGGAGAACTCCTGAATTATAAAACACCATTTTATCGGGAAGAAGATCCAGTTCCTTTGTTGCCCGGATGAAATTATTTATTAGAAGGCTGCCGAGATTATCGTCTCCCTCCCCCATTTTGTCAGAAGAAAACACTACGATATAACTGCCCTTGGAAAAATGCGGTATATCCGTTGTACAGTATTCTGACGGATCAGTAATTTCTCCGGTTGAACCTGTCTTTTTCACTGTAAGTGTCCATATCCCGGCCGATTCAGTAAAAGAGAAACCGGTAAGGTTATCGCGCAGAAACCGTGAGACATTGCTGAATGAATTACGGTTGTCGGTAATTATCTGAAAGCTCTCGCCAACAGCTGTTTCCCTTAGGGCTCTTTTTGTGGCAATCAACGGAGCGGGGCACAACTGGCCCGATGTATCTATAATAAGCATTTACTGAATATTAAGAACGTGCAAAATTACACAATTTCCATGGAATGCGGCAGGTTCATTTCCCTGAGGGATTTGTTTCCCGGTACTTCCGGGTGTTGAAAAGCATGGTGCGGGCATGGCAACGTATTTACTATTGCGAAAATATTCGCATTAATTGTTCCGAATAATTTCGGAACTTATCAGCAGGTTTTATGAAGAACCCCCGAGCCTCTTCAGAATGATACGTCCCTTTGCAATTATCCCTGCAGACTTCTCATCCTGAAGCAGATTTATTGTTGCGGCCAGTTCACCGGTGAGTTCAGGATAGACCTGTGCAAGCCGGTAAATTATTTCCATCGAATAAGCCTTTACCGCAATTGATGAAAATCCCGACCGGAGCATCCTGAAACAATAGTCGGCAAGGATGCCCTGTTGTTTCCGGTTAACTACAGTGATGTCGCTGAGCGAGATAATCTTCATGAACGACCTTCTTACACTCTCATTATTAAGCCGGTCGAGCGATCCGATAATTACAGGGATGAAACGAGCAAGTATCACCGGGTGCTTGTCGTGGATCTTTGAAAGAGACCATGAAGCTTTTGATGAAAGCTTGTTGTCGGCTGAAAAAGAAAAATTTATCAGTCTTGAGAGTATATCCTCTTTTTCTGCCGCCATTTCAGCCAGCCATTCTGCTTCCTTCCTTCCGTGTGTATTCTCCAGCATCAGCACGAAATCAGCTTCTCGTACAGATTCAGCGGGAGCTGTCCGGATTTCAGGCGCTGAATCCTCTTCAAAATTGATGTATTCAAGGTATTCTTCTGCAACGGGAATATCGGCTTCAGAGAAACCGATATTTAGAAGTTCGCCGGGAGCAAGCCATTTAAAAGCCACGTGTTCCGTGAGAAACGGAATATCGTCAAGGGTGTCGCAAACGAAGGGGATGAGCCGGATCTGGTTGTGACCATAATCGTGTTCGACTGCGGGAAGGCGTCCGCATATCACTATGTTCATGGTAAGCTCTTCACTTATTTCCCGGATTATGCAATCCTCTTCACTTTCGTCTTCGTTAAGCTTGCCCCCGGGGAATTCCCACATGAAAGGGTGATCGGTCTTCTCTCCTCTCTGTACCACCAGGATCTCGTCATCCTCATTTCTTATTATGGCGCATGTCACATCAATCATTGTTGCCTGTAATAAGATCGTTGTAATGAGGTATTTCCAGCAGGTGAATATACTGGTTTCTTTCGGGATCGAACCTGAAGGCATAGTTCACCATTCCGTTGGTTACTATGGCAAAGGGAAGTTTCAATCCGAGGTTGTATTCTCCTATCTGGTCGTAAACTTTATCTTCGTAGAAATCGGAGATATTTATATCGGGCGATTTGCATTCGACAATCAGAACTGGCTCGCCCATCCTGTTATGCACCAGGATATCGGCTCTCTTCTTCATGTTATTGTACCTGAACATCACTTCGATACCAATCAGGCCCGGGGGGTATCTGCCCTCATGGATGAGGTAGCGGACAAAGTTCTGCCTCACCCATTCTTCAGGTGTAAGACGCACAAACTTTCTCCTGATAGTATCCAGGATCATCAGGGCATTCTCTTTTCCCGTGATGGTAAAGGAATATGACGGAAGGTTCAGCTGTTTCAACTTACTTTTGTACTTTTGAAGATTCAAATATATTGAGATAAAGATAAACACGGATCGTGGAATGAAGACCAAAGAGGAAATTGTTAATAACTGGCTGCCCCGTTATACCGGGAAGCAGATTGAGACCTTCGGCAGGTATTTTCTTCTCACAAATTATTTATATTATGTAGAGTTGTTCGCGAAATGGAACAATGCAGAGGTGGAGGGGCGTGACAAGAATATGCCAAGCGCGACTGCCGACGGAATAACAATAATAAATTTCGGTATGGGAAGCCCTAATGCGGCAACGGTGATGGATCTCCTCAGCGCTGTCGCACCTTCGGCGGTACTTTTTCTGGGCAAGTGCGGCGGACTGAAAAAAAAGAACAAACTGGGAGACCTTATTCTTCCCATCGCCGCCATCAGGAGCGATGGTACCTCAAACGATTATCTGCCTCTGGAAGTTCCGGCCCTGCCGGCGTTCAAACTGCAGAGTGCAATTTCCGCTGCAATCACCAGGCACGACAAGGAGTACTTTACAGGAACGGTTTATACGACTAACCGGAGAGTTTGGGAGTATGACGACAGGTTCAAGAAGTACCTTGTAAAGACAAGGGCTATGGCAATCGATATGGAAACTGCTACCATATTCACGGTAGGTTTCGCCAACGAGATCCCAACCGGCGCCCTCCTTCTGGTATCCGACCAGCCTATGATCTCGACCGGAATAAAGACAGAGGCAAGCGACAGAAAAGTAACGAGCAAGTTTGTTGATTTGCATCTTACAATCGGCATCGATGCTCTAAGGGAAATCAAAGAGAACGCAATTTCAGTCAAACACCTCAGGTTCTGATTATGCCGGCATCGTTTGATGAGATAATGTCCGACCTCCGGAACAGAATATTCAAGCCAGTTTATTTTCTTGCAGGCGATGAACCGTATTACATTGATATCATTACGGATTTCATTGCCGAAAAAGTCCTTACTGACGAAGAAAGAGCCTTCAACCAGGCAGTTTTATACGGAGAAGAAACCACTATTGGTTCAGTTATCGAAACTTCCAGACGGTTTCCCATGATGGCCACCCACCAGGTTGTAATTGTAAAGGAAGCGCAATCGCTCAAGAAGATAGAGGATATTGCCCTTTACCTCGAAAAGCCCCTGTTATCGACAATTCTGGTTTTCAACTACAAATACAAGACACTCGACAAAAGAACGAAGCTCTACAAGGCTCTTGAATCGCAGGGCTCCTATTTCGAGTCGGTCAGGCTTCGTGACTACCAGGTACAGCCATGGATTGAAAGATACCTCATGACAAAGGGGATAAAGATAAATCCCGATTCGGCTGCCATGCTTACAGAATATCTTGGTACAGACCTGCACAAGATTGTAAATGAACTTGACAAGCTGCTGATTACACTTCCGGCAAGCAAGCCTGTCATCACACCCTCGCTTATAGAAAAGAATATCGGCATAAGCAAGGAGTACAATAATTTCGAGTTGCAGAAAGCTGTCGGGGAAAAGAACATCCTTAAGGCAAACATGATAATCAGGTACTTCAGCGACAATCCAAATGACAATCCGATAATTCTGACCATTGCCTCGCTCTTCGGTTTCTTCACGAAGATCCTTACATACCATTACCTCACCGACAAATCGAGTAACAATGCAGCTGCAACCCTTAAGATCCATCCTTTTTTCGTAAAGGACTATCAGATGGCAGCATCGAAATACAGTACCGGGAAAACGATCCGGATAATCAATCTTCTGAGGACCTACGACCTGAAGTCAAAAGGTTTCGGAGATGCCGGGACAGACCCTGGTGATCTTCTCAAGGAGCTTGTCTACCTTATACTGCACTTATAGTATGACTGTGAAATAATCCGGAAGGAAAATGAATTTCAGTTCATATCGGGCGACTCCGGGAAATCGGCCCATACCCTGTATTTATTCTTAAGCGATCGAAGAACCCTTTTCCAGCTGTCGGATTCCCGGCTCTGCATGATTGCCTCAGGGTCCACTTTGGCGGTTACCCACGAGTTTTCCTTAAGCTCCTTTTCAAGCTGGCCTGCCGACCAGCCGGAGTAACCGAGGAAGAATCTGATCTGACCGGGTTTTACAGAACCGGTCCTGATCAGGTTACGTATGCTGTCTATATCTCCTCCCCAGTAGATATTACCTTCAACCTTTATGCTGCCGGGGACGATATGGCCGAGATCATGAAGGTAATGCAGGGTGTCGGGTGACACCGGACCCCCCATATTAAGGTTTTCGTCCCATCCCTCAAAACCGGTCACTGCATCGCATAGTTTTATTTCGAGCTTCTTGTTAAGAATGAAGCCGACCGATCCTTTTGGGTTGTGATCGGTAAGATACACGATACTTCGATTGAAGAAGGTGTCAGGAAGAAAGGGCTCAGATATCAACACCTTTCCTTTCTCCGGTACCTTGTCTTCAGGTAAGATCGCAAAAAGATCAATTTTCGGTTCCATAGTGTAAAGTTACCAAACACAAATTAAACATCAATAATAATAAACAATAAAAATCATGCCAAATGTGATGTAAAAATAATGAGTGTCAGGAAAGTCCCGGCAACACAGGGGGAAAGCCCTTACCGTCAGCTTCAATTGCAGTCCGCACAACCGTGGAAGCTCTTAATGTTGCCGTCGGCTTCAGCCGACGGTTGAAACAACCCCCCGAGTCGTGGGGCTTCAGCCCCCTACTTGCACCTACTATGGGATTATACTGATCACAATCAGGTTGGTACAACCATTCATTAAAAAATTTTAAAGCAAAAAGATACATTTAATTAAATAATGTAATACTTTTGCCCGGTTTTCAATCAAAGACATGCAAAAAAGCACTTTACGGATCATAGGCAATAAAGCAGTTCTGAACATCCGGGAACGGATGTGCGAAACACCTGAAGAAATGTTGTCGAGCGAAAAATTCAGGATGATTCTGGATCACTGTATCTGCTCGCTTAAATCTAAAGAATCGCCTCTCCTCTCCATTTTCGGAGGGCAGGCAATTGATGAGGAATCGACCTGCGATCTGGTAAAAACTTTGTCACTGCTTGAGAAATATGAAAGTCAGGTTGTTCCTCATATCTTTGAAAAATCCGCAGTCTTCCTCAAAGAACTTCATGTTTTCAACAGTTTTGTCGAGTATCTCTACGACTACTGGCGTCATTTTGACAGGTTCATAATAAACGATTCCGAAGGTGACAGGCTCGACAAGCGTCCATACCGGACATTCCATGAAACCATTGAGCATCTTTCACACCTTGTCAGGGGTGTTTACAGGCGTATTCAGGAGAATATATCAGGGACCCGTCCCACGGTTTACAGGCAGGTTCCAGCAGGTGCTGAGATGGCAGTAATCTCTCTTCCAAAGGAAATTAACTGGAAAGATGACAGATACAGCAAACTGAACGGGGTTCAGGTTATCAGACAGATACTTATCTATCCTCCGCTGGTGATCCAGCAGCCCATGAACAAAAGGACAGGCGATTTCAAGAAGATAGAACAGAATCCTGCCGATCTGGCAGACCTGAATCCGGTCGACTGGCTGTGCTTCCCTGCAAAAGTCGGGAAATACATAATAATGATCTATTTCCACCTGAACTTTTTTGAACTGGGTCTTTCACTTTGCAACCTCTTCCAGCTGGCGGAGGATTCTGACCTTGAGCGGCAGCCTGATGCAGTATTCTTCTACGGCGTCGGTGGCGGGAAACTCGACACACTTGCCTCCTATCCCACCGTCTTTTATCACGACAGAAGCAACGCAATGTTTGTGGGAGCGGTACCCGACAGGAATGAATTCGGGTATTTCGGTTATCTGAAGAAGATGACACTCACACTCCATAATTCCCTGGTAATGGATGCCGGCAATATGCCGTTTCACGGGGCTATGGTTAAGATCCTTCTGCACGGGGACAAAGAGGCCACAATTCTTATGATGGGCGACACCGGAGCGGGCAAATCGGAGACACTGGAGGCATTCAGGGTGCTTGGTGAGAAGGATATACGCGATCTCAGTATAATAGCTGACGACATGGGATCGATCGAGATTGACCCGGACGGGAATCCGGTCGGTTACGGTACCGAGACAGGAGCTTTTCTCAGGCTCGATGATCTTCAGTCGGGCTATGCCTATGGTCATCTCGACAGATCGATAATAATGAATCCCAGTCAGACCAATGCCAGGATAGTCTTCCCCGTAACGACCTTTGAAACAGTAATAAAAGGGCATAAAATCGACTATATCCTTTATGCAAACAACTACGAGGAGGTGGATGATGATCATCCTGTTATAGAGAGAATGGATTCGCCCGGAAAAGCCTATGAGATTTTCAGGAGCGGAGCAGTGATGAGCAAGGGAACAACTACCACGACCGGACTTGTTAATTCATATTTTGCCAATATATTCGGCCCTCCGGAGTACGTGGAACTCCATGATTCAATCGCCTGGAAATACTTTCAGACCTTCTTCAGCAAAGGAGTTTACGTTGGCCAGATGCGTACAAGGCTTGGAATTCCGGGTTATGAAGCATCAGGACCAAAGGCAGCTGCTGCAGAACTTCTACGCATTATTGATACAAGCAAACAGCGATAATCCGGTTGGCAATAAAAGGCGTTAAGGCGTTAAGGCGTCATGCCTTTATGCCTTCATGCCATCACGCCTTTACGCCTTTATGCCTTTTCTCACCACTTCCCCGGATCGGCTTCCTTCATCATCGCATAAACCTTATCAAAGATATCTTCAGCGCTGGGTTTTGAGAAATAATCCCCATCTGTTGTGTAAGCCGGCCTGTGTTCCTTGGCCGCCAGTGTTTTAGGAGGGGAGTCGAGATACTGATAACCTTCGTGTTTTTCGATCACTTCCTGCATCATGTAGGCTGTTGTTCCACCGGGTACATCCTCGTCAACGAACAGAATCCTGCCGGTCTTCCTGAGTGAGTTTACAATGGTCCGGTTTGTGTCGAAAGGAACGAGTGTCTGAACATCAATAAGCTCGACGGAAATGCCATGGGATGAGAGCTGTCCGGCAGCTTCCTGGGCAATTTTTACTGTCGATCCGTAAGTAACAAGGGTTACATCGGTTCCTTCCAAAAGTATCTCAGGGATCCCCAGTTCGATCCTGAATTCTCCCAGGTTATCCGGCATCTTCTCCTTGAGCCTGTAACCATTAAGCGGTTCAATTACTATTGCCGGATCCTGGCCCTGAAGCAGGGTGTTGTAGAATCCTGCCGCCCTGGTCATATCCCTGGGGGAGCATACATAGACACCCCTAACAGAATTAATAAGCATGCTCATCGGCGATCCGGAATGCCAGATGCCTTCGAGCCTGTGTCCCCTGGTACTGATTATAAGCGGGGCTATCATCTTTCCCGCGGTCCTGTAGTGAGTTGTTGCCAGATCATCACTTAGTATCTGTATGGCATACATCAGGTAATCGAGGTACTGAATCTCTGCTATCGGCCTCATACCCCTGAGAGCCAGACCAATGCCCTGACCAAGGATTGTGGCCTCCCTGATGCCGGTATCACTTATCCTGAGTTCGCCGTATTTCTTCTGAAGTCCTTCGAGTGACTGGTTCACACCACCGATATTGCCTGTATCCTCTCCGAAAGTGACCAGGAGCGGATACTTCTCAAACAGTTTGTCATAGTTGTCCCTGAGTATCTGCCTTCCCGGGACCTCGGGTGAATTATCCGAATACTCCGGAGGAACCGGTTTGACATTCAGCACCGATGTTGACATTTCGTTATAGAGATTGGTATTATAGCTTCTTTCGGCATCCTTGTAGTTACGCCGTAGCCATCCCTGGAGTTCTTCCTTCAGATTGTCAGATTTGGTGCAGGTGCCGCATATATTTCTTAGTATCTTCCTGGCTGCCATAAAATTATCCTTTCTGATGGGATTTAGGACCTTTGCCAGCTCATCGGCAATCTCGTCCACTGCTGCCTCTTTCACCTTTTCTGTGCATTTACACGAGCGATCGCGGATGATTTTAACCAGAGCATCCCGTTCTATCTGAATCGGATTCTGGAACATCTCCCAGGCTTTCTTCCTCGATTCCTTTGCTTCGGTCGCGGCTTCGGCAGAGATCAGTTCAAGTTCTTCACCTGTTGCAATATCTTCATTAATAATCCATTCACGCATCTTATTTATGGGATCGAATTCTTCTTCCCATTTGAGTCTCTCCTCACTTTTATAACGTTCGTGCGATCCCGATGTAGAATGGCCAAGCGGTTGGGTAACATCCTCGATATGGAATACAACCGGTTTATGATCGCGCCGGCATATTTCCACTCCCTCTTCATAAAGTATGATCAGTCCGGGATAATCCCATCCTTTACCCTTGAATATCTTCAATCCCGGTTTTCCCGGTTCGTCCTCGAATCCCCGGAGTACATCCGATATGCTTCCCTTGGTTGTCTGGTATTTTTTTGGAACGGATATTCCGTACCCGTCGTCGTAAACAGACAATGCCATCGGTACCTGAAGGACGCCCGCAGCATTTATTGTCTCCCAGAAATGACCTTCTGAAGTACTTGCATCGCCTATTGAGCCGAAAGCTACCTCATTACCCCTGACAGAGAGTGCAGAGTATTTATGAAGTTCCTTATTCTGCCTGAAAAGTTTTGATGCATAAGCAAGTCCAAGCAGGCGGGGCATCTGACCTGCGGTTGGCGAGATGTCGGAAGATGAGTTTTTCTGCTTTGTCAGGTCGCGCCATGTTCCGTCGGCATTTATATTGGGAACAGAAAAATGGTTATTGAAGACCCTGCCCTGGCTGCCGTAGTTCGTATCGGCATCGGTATTCCCGTAAAGCTGGTGGAAGAATTCAACTGAATCATACAGTCCCATTGCCATCATCCATGTCTGGTCGCGGTAGTAACCCGATCGCCAGTCGCCGTTCCTGAATTGTCTTGCGAGTGCTATCTGTATCACCTCCTTGCCGTCACCGAAAATTCCGAATTTAGCCTTGCCAGTAAGCACTTCACGGCGGCCGAGCACGCTAAGGTTACGGCTCAAAACAGCCAGACGGTAATCTGCAAGTACGTTTTCCTTATTCCATTTATTCTCCGTTGAATTCTTCTTATTAGCCATGATTTTGTTACTGTTTTAATTTCAATAAGTAAACAAAGTAAATCTGAAGTTGTTTAATTAAAAGAGGTTAATTGGTGTTATCTTTGAAATAAAAAGATCATGTTCATAAAATTACTCATAATAACTCTATTACTTGTTGTAGTATCAGGGATTTTCCTTGGCATAAGGATTTTGCTCAGGACAGACGGGAAGTTTCCGCAGTTTCATGTGGGGCACAACAAGGAGATGCGAAAGAGGGGAATTAAATGTGCACAAAGCACCGATACCGGGTGCACTCCCCTCAGCAATTCCGGATCATGTTCTGCCTGTGGGGCTATTGAGAAATGAATTTCTTAAGGTAAGCTGTGGACCAGGTCCGGAAGTTTCCTTTTTCATCTGAATAGATCAGAAAGGCATCATATTCGGGATGTTCTCCAAGGAATGCAATAGTCTGATCCTTCCCAATAACCATGCAGGCTGTTGCAATACCGTCGGCTGTGGCACAATCGTCTGCCAGGATGGTCGCACTCAGAAGCGTGTTGCGTGCCGGATAGCCTGTCCTCGGATCGATTGTATGAGAGTATTTCACCCCGTCCTCGACGTAGAATTTCCTGTAGTTGCCTGATGTTGCAAGCGACCGGTCCTTCATGCTTATAACGGCCTGAAGATTGTTTCCCGGCATATTGTTGTTATCCTCGGGGCGGTCAATTCCTATTCTCCACAATACGCCGTTTTTGTCGCCCTTTGCCCGGACCTCGCCGCCGATCTCCACCAGAGACTTCCTGATCCCCCTTGAATCCAGAAACTCGCTGACAACATCAACGGAGTAACCCTGGGCAATGGCATTGAAATCAAATTTTATGGCCGTATCGGTTTTAATCACTCTGTTGTTTTCCAGCCTCACCTTTTCCATTCCGATCAGCTTAAGCAATGAATCAAGTTTTGATTCGGAAAAGTTACGATAGTCATCCGGACCAAAGCCCCAGGCTCTTGTAAGGGGTCCGATTGTAATATCAAATGCCCCTCCGCTCAGCCTTGAAATTTCAACCGATTTCCTGAAAGCCTCAGAGAAATACCGGTCGACCTGAACATCCTCATTCCTGTTGACTTTTGAGAGGATTGAGGAATCGACATAAAGTGAAAGGGATAAGTCAAATTCCTTCAGGATCTTTTCAACCTCTGATTTCAGTTCCTGAGGATCAATGTTACCGTTATTTCCAAAGGTGACGCTGTAGGTTGTGCCCTGGGCAAATCCGCCGAAGTTATCGAAAGTTGTTGTTTTCCTGCATGACGGCGCCAGAAGCAGCAACAAAATCAGGATCAGTGCTTTCTGCCCTGTACTAATTATGGAAAATAAAATTCCTGCATGTTTTTCTGATGTCAGGGATGTTCTCATAATTTATTATGTAGCTAAAGTCTCCTGTCTGGAGGACAAATATTGAATGAGCAGACCGGGATCAGACACCGAAGTCGTCAAATGAAATATTTTCTTCAGGCACACCCAGGCTGTCGAGCAGTTTAACGACTGCATTGTTCATTAAGGGAGGGCCGCAGAAATAGTATTCGATATCTTCCGGTTCCTCGTGCTTCGACAGGTAATTGTCGAGCAGAACCTTATGTATGAATCCGGTAAGGCCTGTCCAGTTATCTTCCGGAAGCGGTTCGGAAAGAGCCAGGTGGAATGTAAAATTGGGAAATTCCTTCTCTATTGCCCTGAATTCATCTTCATAGAAAACTTCGCGGAGAGAGCGGGCGCCATACCAGTAAGTAACCTTGCGATTGGTTTTGAGGGTATGGAAGAGGTGGAAGATATGGGAGCGCAGCGGCGCCATTCCGGCTCCCCCGCCGATGTATACCATTTCGTTATTGGTTTTCTTTATATGAAAATCCCCGTAAGGACCTGATATTGAGACCTTATCGCCTGGTTTCCTGCAGAAGATATAGGAGGAGCAGATTCCCGGAGGGACATTCATGAATTGCTTTCTGGCTCCGTCGAATGGCGGAGTGGCAATCCTGATATTAAGCTTGATAAGATTTTTTTCAGCGGGATAATTCGCCATCGAGTAAGCCCTGAAAGTCTCCTCTGTATTCTTAACCTTGAGATCCCACATAAGATATTTATCCCAATCGCTCTTGAAAGCGTCCTCAATAAGAATATCCCTGTAGGTCATCTCATATTTCGGAACATCAATCTGGATATATCCTCCCGGTTCAAATTCAAGGGATTCACCTTCGGGCAGTTTAACAACAAATTCCTTGATGAACGTCGCTACATTTCTGTTTGAAACCACTTCACATTCCCATTTCTTTATTCCGAGTATTGCTTCCGGAAGTTTGATTGTGAGGTCGTTTCTGACCTTCACCTGGCAACTAAGCCTCCAGTGTTCATTTTGTTCCTTTCTTGTAAAGAAGCCTGTCTCGGTGGGAAGGATGGCACCTCCTCCCTCCAGTATCTGACATCTGCACATTCCGCAGGTACCGCCGCCGCCGCAGGCTGATGGAAGGTAGATCCCGTTTGACGACAAAGTCATTAAAAGGTTTGAGCCGGGCGAAACAACCATATCGCGGTCGTTGATGTGAAGTGTTACATCTCCCTTAGGTATAAGTTTGTCCCTTGCAAAGAGGAGCATAACCACCAGGAGCAGAATGATAAAAAGGAATACAATTATACTGTAAAAAAGTGTACCCAAAGTTGTAACTGCCAAAAGCATATTGCGATATAATTAATTTTACAAAGAAATTCCCATGAATCCCATAAATGCTATTGCCATAAGCCCTGTAAGGATAAAAGTAATACCAAGGCCTTTAAGGGGATCAGGTACATTGCTGTATTTGAGTTTTTCCCTTATTGCTGCAATTCCGACAATGGCAAGCAGCCAACCTATTCCCGAACCCAGTCCGAAAACCCCTGCCTCGAGCACATTTGCATATTCTCTTTCCTGCATGAAAAGGGATGCACCGAGAATAGCACAGTTTACTGCTATCAACGGAAGAAATATTCCAAGTGAGTTATACAGAGCCGGGCTGAATTTTTCGATGATCATTTCGACAAGCTGAACCATAGCTGCAATGAAGGCAATGAAGATCATGAAGGTGAGGAAGCTGAGGTCGACATCAGCAAAACCCTCTCCAAGCCAGGTCAGGGCGCCTTTTTGCAGCAGATATTTCTCGACCAGAAAGTTCAGGGGAACCGTGATCAGCAGGACAAAGATCACTGCAAGCCCAAGGCCCATTGCCGTTTTAACCGATTTTGAGACCGCAAGGTATGAACACATGCCCAGGAAAAAGGCAAA
>JAFGXK010000240.1 GCA_016936695.1 Bacteroidales bacterium
AGAATTGGAATCCCTGCCCGATGAAGTTGAATCCATCACTTCAGAGATAGAAAAACCCAGCTATGAAACTGAAGTTCCACAGGAACAGTCTGAACCTGAACAGGAAGAATCCACCATCACTGACCTGGCTGAGGAACTGGTTAAGCATTTCGGCAAGGAGAGCAAGCTGGATGCCATTTCCGTCCAGGAATTCATGCAGGTGGTGATGAAACACAAGCTGCAGGAGAAAACTGATAAACCGGAATGAGCAAAGTCAAGTCTTTAAGCAGCTACAACACTCTCTGCCAGCGTTGCGACAACGCCTGCAAGCAGCCTGCCAACGTGAAGCTGATCAAGTGCCCGCGCTTTATTGCAGCGCCGCAGCAACTGGAAATCCCGCTTTTTAAGAAAACCCGCACTAAAACCAAAGCTTCCTGACATGCGCATCATCACAGGTAAATACAAGGGCATGAACCTTTTAACCGTGCCCGGCAATACCACCCGTCCCACCACGGATTACCAGCGCGAAGTCATATTTTCCATGTATCAGGATTACTCCGGTTTAAGAGTCCTGGATTTATATGCCGGAACCGGTTCCTTCGGACTGGAAACCCTGTCCAGGGGCGCAGACTGGGTTGATTTCGTGGAGTTTTCCAACAAAGCCCTCACAATATTGATTAAGAATATCGCAAAGCTCAAATGCGGTGAAAGCTGCCATGTCCATCGCCGCAGGGTGGAGGTCTTTCTGAGTGCTGCCGCAGACAAGTGGGACGTGATTTTCCTCGACCCTCCCTACAAGAAGAATCTGGTCAATGAGACAATCCGGCTTATTAAAAGCATGAAGTTACTTACACCTGACGGAATCATCATTGCGGAACACCATCCCGAGGAAAAAATAGCCGATGAGTTCCGGCCGGATATTATAAACTACAAACAGAACAGCAGGATAACAGCCTTTACAGTTTTACAGAACGATAACTAAACCTTTCATTATTATTCAGATTTGGTTCGATTTATGCATTAATAGACAGCATCGGCAGGATTGCTGTTTCCACCTTAATTCAGGCTTGATAATATATAACTATCCGGTTGCCTGACACCTCTGCCCGGGCGAAAGGATTCAGCAGGAAGCTGGCAAGTGACTGGCGGGGATGGATTAAGGTAAGTGCTTCTGACAAACCTGCAGTATGATTGAACTGTCCTTATCATATACAGATATGGGAGGTTACAATGACAAAGACTATACTTTTCTTCTTGCTTTGCAGTCTGCTTAGTGTGACAACTCTGCAGGCGCAGACCTTCTCCCGGATTGAACTCATTAACACTTTGCAATTAACTGCCGATTACGATTATGTCACCACCTGGTCAGACAGTCTGCTGCATTTTTACACGATAGATAACACTGCCAACACCTTTGTCCTCAAGCATTGGACTTGTAGTTCAGACGGCGTTTTGACTTCTCCCATTGGTATGTATGCTTATTCCAGTGTGGAAAGCTGGGGCACTACTTTTCCAACCTACCGAACTTACTGGAAACAATACGGCTGCATATACATCAGCTTTGTAGTGCTGTCGCATACCCATATCCTTTCTATTACTGAATCAGGCAGTGTTACGCATGATATTCTTCCCTCAGGCGACTATTACCGTTATCATCTCTTTACTCCTGACTATTTATATTACAGTGAGACTACAGGGCATTATCCTGATTTGATCTGTTCTATATATCGGTATGACTTAAATACCAACAGCTCGGATTCATTATTTGTTATCCCGTATCATAGTCCTGTTTTGAACGTTATCGATAACAGATATTTGTTAATTACTCCCATGATGGGTAATAGCTTGGAAAACTGCATTCTGTTAGACACTCTACATGTTGCTCACCCCAGTTCTATTACGGGAACCAGTTTCATCTGGCAGATGAGTACTACCTCTCCAGAGATCTTGCCAGATACTTATTTTGCAGCAATTGAAGACGGTTTGCTCAGGGATTACCAATTCTGTGTTCTAACGGTTAACAACTATAACTTGAACATTTCGGTATTGGGAGGCGTGACATACTGTGGAGGTGGGTTATACGGCACAAATTTCTTTGACATTATTGCTTATAACAATGGCAGATTTTCTTGCATCGAAGGTTTTTCTACTCTAACCTATCTGACTTATAGAAATTTTATTTATGACGGGATTAACTTCACTTCTGATGACAATTTTCCTAACCTCCAGCCATATCCCAATCCTTATTCTTTACAGAGAATCAACGACAGATATGCTGTTGCCATCGCCGGACCGCAAACAGGTCCCAGGAACTTCATCTGTATAGATTATCAAAATCAGTCTGTTACGGATTCTGTCTTTACCTTTACCAATGCCCCCAATATTAATTATGCAGAACTCTACTCAGACAACGATAACCTCTTTTATTTATATCAAACAGTTCAGGGCATGTATCTTTATATCCTGAAAATAGTTGAATACACTGCTAATGCAGACCCTGTTCAGACCCCGCAGGTTATGTCGTGCACTGCCTATCCCAATCCCTTTATTGATAATACCACTATCAAGGTTAGTCTGAAACAGCCGGAACCTCTGACTGTCATTATCTACAACCTGAAAGGGCAGTTGGTCAGAACCTTAACCTCACAAAGCAAAGCGGAGCTTAACCATGAACTTGACTGGGATGGCAAAGCAGACATTGGCAATTCTTCAGCTCCGGGTTTATATGTTTATAAAGCGTCAACCCTTTCTGGTAAAAGCATCTCAGGTAAAATCATCCTGCTGAAGTAACCTGTCTCCCAACCTGCCCCAAAACCGGGTCGAAGGGCGGAGCCCTTCACAATAAGGGTGGCGGGTGGGAATAGATATAATATTTTTTCATATTTCTCGACATACCTGTTAAGATAGGTTCATAAACAACTTTGAACCTTCCGGCACATTTTCTATTGACCTCATTCCAACTGTATGAAAAATGGATGCATGGCTTATTTATTTGATCAGAGGATATTATGCTAAGGATTTACAACACACTGACCCGTCAGAAAGAAGATTTCACACCCCTCGAACCGGGCAAAGTAAAGCTCTACGCTTGCGGTCCGACCGTTTACAACTATTTCCACATCGGCAATGCGCGCGCCTTCCTTACCTTTGACGTGGTGCGCCGCTACCTTGAATACAGGGGTTTCGAGGTCACCTACGTGCAGAATATCACTGACATTGAGGATAAAATCATCGCCCAGTCCATAGAGGAAAACATCCCCTTTTCGGAAATCGCTGCCAAATACACCCATGCCTTTCTGAAAGACGTGGCGCGCCTGGGAGCCAAACCCCCGACCCATCAGCCCAAAGCCTCGGATTACATAAACCAGATGATTGACCTGATTAAAGAGCAGGTGGACAAAGGCTATGCTTACGAAAGCGGCGGCGACGTCTATTTTGAAGTGACCAAACTGCCCTCCTACGGACAGCTCAGCGGTAAGAAAACCGAGGACCAGAAAGCCGGCGCCCGCGTGGAGGAGAACGAACTGAAGCGCCATCCCGCTGATTTTACTTTGTGGAAAGCTTCCAAGCCCGGAGAACCGAGCTGGGACAGTCCCTGGGGCAAAGGTCGTCCCGGCTGGCATACAGAGTGCGTGGTCATGTCCAAAGACCTTTTGGGCGTGCCTTTTGACATTCACGGCGGC
>JAFGXK010000241.1 GCA_016936695.1 Bacteroidales bacterium
AGGTGTTTCAGTACTCCGCTTCCGATGAGCCCCTTGTTGCTCATGTTTATCTGATCATACAAAATTGCGGTTCCTCCATAAATATTAAGGCCCTCCTTCGGGATGCTCATCTGGAACCCGAGGGAGTTGTTCTCCTGGACCGTCAGGTACTGTTTTGAAGGTTCTATTATGTTTCCCCCGTAAAATTCCCCTGTCAGCCTCAGCTCGGAACTGGAATAGTGATCAATATTCTCAAAGGTGAAGGGATCTATCCTGAAGTAGAAATTGTCTCTCTTGTAAACGCCTTCGAGACCTTCAATTTTGTCATAAAAAATGTAGGATGATGCTGTTGAATTGACAATTGGATATTGAGGGAGACTTTTTAGTCCCGATTTGTTTTTTGGATCGTCAATGTACAGCTGAGCAGAGCCCAGTTCAACTACACTATTGATATACAGTGCTATGGCGTTACCATATTCATCGAGATTTTCGGTTTCCACAGCCATCTGGATGGAGTCGATGCTCTGAAGATGTATTTTAAAGGTATCGTAGCTGAACTGGAAATTCTTTCCGAAAAAGGTAAAAAGACCCGCAAGAACTGCTCCGTCAAATTTGAATTTCTTGTTTTTACCAAGCACGATTTGCTTGTTTGAGGGGAAAACGGCAACTTTCTGGGAGTCGCTGATAAATATGCTTTCCACGCCGTTTATTGTCAGATTGTAGTCGTCAAGGTCAAGAAACGCATTGTCGACCGGCGCTCTGGTTTCGCTGAAGATGGAAATCACGTCATAGTCCTTCTTGCCGGCATATGAGTCAATGTAGTCTTTGGTCTTTTGTTTGATTGTAACTTCCTGGTTTGACTGATCGTAAAAAATGAATCCTCTTGTGGCCATATCTATGCATAAAGCCGTCACATACTCCTCTGATTTATTGAGCCATTTGGCAAACTCACTTACAGGGAAGGTTTCGGAGTAGTACCACTCGCTGAATTTCTTTAGTCTTGTAAGCGGATGTTCGTTGTCGAGGTTCATCAGTTTCAGGAAGTCATTGGAATCGAAAAAGGTTGATGACTCGAAATTAGCCTGTCCCATAGCAGCCCCCATAGGTCTCGAAATAATCACATTTTTGTCGTCCATATTCCATGACAGATTCTCGAAATACATGTCAACGCTATGGAAGGTATTGTAGTAGGGGCTTTGCGAAACAGGGTTGTTGGTCCGGAACAGATTAACTCTCCTGTTTTTCCCGTTGAATGAGAATCCCAGGTTTGTGTGATAGATTGAGTCCTGCCCAAGATAGATGGTTGCCTCTGTTTCCTGGCTGTTAATGCCGTTGGCGGAGAAAACAAAGTCGTTTGCAGCAATTTTCATGAAGAGTGTGTCGCGTCGGCTAAGGCTTATCATTGCGGGGAATGCCTTTCCTCCCTTTCCTTTTACAAGGGCGCCTTCAAAAAGAAGACCTCCTTCATATTCCACGCCCTTGAATAGATTCTTTATGCTGAACTGTTTTTTATATGCTTCGAACTGGGGATAGGTGGCTTTCGCCATGCTGCTTATCGAGGAAGCCTGGTCGGTGAGAACACCCCTGACGGGTTCACTGAACCACGAAAGGTGAGTGAGGAGCGCCGAATCGCATGAGAATGAATTCCTTGTAACATCAATATTATAATCTGACATAACGGCGTGTACTTCAGCCTGCGGATATCCTGCTTTTTCCCAGGTAATTAACCCACTTGATCCGAAGAATTGCTGAAGGTCCGGATAATACTTGCCTGAAGCGTTGTAAATCTCAGTGCTGTCGCGATGCGAGTAGCAGGTAAGGGTTACCTTGTCAAGCACAGCGTAAAAGGCTGTGTCGCGGGCAAACTTTATGTTAGTTCCCTTTACTTTCCAGGTTACTGAACCTGTTTTGATAAGGAGGTTTTCCTTTATTAGAAGTTGTGTGTTTCCAACATATCGGAGAATTGCCTCGTTCCTTATCCCTGGTTTGAGAATCAGTTCTGTCAGACCGGAAAGCCAGTTATTGAAAAATCTGCCATCAGTGGTATATTCGCTGAGATCAATTATTGCACCAAGAAACAGGGTGAAGTGAGGAGAGGGTCGCATCTGTTTTTCAGCGAGCTTTGAAGATATCTGCAGTATTCTCTCCTTGTTTTCAGAAGTGAAATAGGAACTGTCCCATCTGGAAACGAACTCCGTGAGGACGACCTTGTTCTCATCTGACAGACCCTGTCCCATATAGGCAGAAAGTTCATCACTGAATTTCAAAGGATCTCCGCTGAAAGCCGGTTTAGCCTGTGAAAGGATTCTTCCGGCGGGCAGGAGAAGCAGAAGCATAACCAATATGATGAACTTCCTGACCATAAAACCATTATGTTAATCCTGTGCTAAAAGTAATTATGAGTATCCATTTGCTCTTGACCTTTAACCCGGATTGATTAAATTATCAGATGGCTTCAACGATAGCCGTGAAATCATCTTTCTTCAGTGCAGCTCCGCCAATCAGGCCACCGTCGACATCAGGCTTTGAAAATATCTCAGCCGCGTTTGAAGGCTTGCAGCTCCCACCGTAAAGTATTGTAAGATTATCCGCAATTTCTTTGCCATACTTTTCGCTGAACAAGCCCCTGATATACTGATGCATCTCCTGTGCCTGCTCAGGTGTTGCTGTAAGTCCGGTTCCTATGGCCCATACCGGTTCGTATGCAACAACTACGCTGTTCATCTCTTCTGCAGGAATATTGAACAATCCGTTTTCAATCTGGTTCTTCACAACATCAAAATACTTGCCCGATTCCCTTTCACCCAGAACTTCACCGCAACAGAAGATTACCTTCAGCCCCGTCGAGAGGGCGAGCCTGGTCTTCCTGTTCAGAATAGTATTGTCCTCATGGTAGTAACTTCTTCTTTCCGAATGACCTATTATGACATACCCGGCTCCGGTGCTGAGAATCATGGCAGGTGAGATTTCACCTGTAAATGCTCCGGAAGGTTCTGAAGCGCAATTCTGGGCTCCGAGGCATACCTTCCCATCCTTTAGTATCTGCGAAACTCCGGCAAGATGAATATATGGGGTACAGAGTACAACTTCGGCCTTTGATGGCTTTGACCTGAAATAAGTATCGACCGATTCAGCAAGTTTTAATCCTTCAGCCAGTTCCATGTTCATCTTCCAGTTGCCGGCAACAATTTTCTTTCTCATAGTTTTTTGGTTTATAACGTAGTTTAACAATAGTCTCTTTTATTCAATATGTGAAGCTAAGAAATCATAAGGTCTTTTTTTTAATACCCTTTCCAGTTTCCCCTTTTTTTTGTCAACAGGGCTGAACTGATCAGCAGAAACAGCACAGCAACTGCAAGTCCCAGAGAATAGCCGATGAGCACGGGACTCTTCCGGGTCATCTTCTTAAGTTGCTGTCCGGTCATTTCATTTACAAATGTTTCTTTGGGAGGAAGTGTTGACCATGACCATTTTCCTACTATGTTTCCTTCCCTGAGCAGCATGTATCCGGGATTTGATCTTACAATTGTCTTAAGAGTTATTTCGTCGGCAGTGCAGAAGGTGAGTCCGTTATTATAACTAATGGCGACATCGCTTGCCGATGCCGTTACCACATAAAAGCCCATTCCATTTTCCGAACACCATTCTCCCAGTTCAAAACCCTTTTCAAGATGTTCCTTGCCGGCCTTGTCGAGTTTTGTGGAGATCATCAGCATTGTATATCCGGGATTTGACAGGATCCAGTCGGTTATATCCTCGCCATTCATGGTTGTAATGCTGAAATCGTGGATAGGAGGGATGTAGCCTTTTTTGACCAGGACCGATTTCTGGTCAACGAAGGTCCATGTTGTATCATCAGCAGGATAGTTTTCGAGGGTGAACTCTTTTTCCGCCCCGTCTTTTTCGTAGATGAAGGTGGTAAGGTATTCATCAGCAGGTTTGCCTTCAGGGATAATCATTCCCTCAGGGATATTATTCCCTATCTTGTAAGGGAGGAAGTCGATCAGCTGAAGGTATTTCAGATTCAGCAATGAAAACATTGCAAACAGGATTGTTATGGCTATGATTGCAAGCCATTCCTTCATTGGGGTGCATACTTCGTCAAATTTCTTCCTGTTAACGAAAAGAAAGATGGCAGGGATGAGGATAATAAGGTTCTTGCCGAATGTCTGCCAGTTTGTAAAAAGGATGGCATCTCCGAAGCAGCCGCAGTCGGATACCGGATTTGTAAGCGCCAGAAAAAGAGTGAGAGGGGTGAAAATAACCATAAGGATCATCACTCCCCAGATGCCTGTTTTTATTCTGTAACCGCTGAGTACTGAAAATCCCGCGATAAACTCGGCTGTGAAGAGCATAACTCCCAGAATAAGTGCGAGAGGCTGAAGAAAGTCGAGGTGGAAGGCCTGAAAATAATCACCGAACTTGTAAGCAGAACCAAGCGGATCAACAGCTTTAACAAAACCGGAAAACATGAACACCAGACCAATAATAATTCTGCTTGCGAGTTTTAAAACCTTCATATCAAATTAATTTTTTTTCAGTTATTATTTTAATTATAAGCGACGAAATATCTTCAGGGGCTTGCATCCGGTCATTTTTGTCGCTGCAGTCGATAACGGCAAGACGTTCATCTGTAAGAGCCACTCTCAGGTATATGTCTCTGACCCTAAGCTGGAACGACATACTCTCTTCATGGATATCACGGCTGCCTTTAAGATAATCCCTGTCCTTGCCGGTTCTCCCTGTGCGTAGTTTTTTTTCGGTAAACGAAAAAGGCACGTCGAGGAAGATATTCAGGTCGGGTTTGGGAATTCCGAAGTGACTGAATTCCAATGAAAGTATCCAGTTCAGAAGTCTTTCCTGCGACTCGAGGTCATTCAGTTTTGCACACTGGTAGGCTATGTTGGAATAGGTATATCTGTCGAGGAGAACTATCCTGCCTTCATCGAGCCAGTTTTTTATCATCCCGGAAGCATCCTTGCGGTCGCCTGCATAAAGCATGGCAACAAGGTAAGGATCCACATCGCCGATGGAACCGAATTCTCCACGCAGGAACCGTGCAATCAGTTCTCCGAAGTAGGGTGAACCGGTTCTTGGAAAATGCAGGAATTCACAACTGTAACCCATTCCTGTAAAATATTCGTTCAGGAGTTTCAGCTGGGTTGACTTCCCTGACCCGTCGACTCCTTCAATGACAAAAAGCTTCATACATTTTTGATTTCAACAGATGCAAAAGTAACAATCATCGGTTAAGATGAAAACTGATAGGGATGTAATTTATTATATCATTGAGCCAATGTACTTAACATTCAATGGAGAAGATAATAGTCCGTGACAACGGGCCGAGGAAAAAAAATTGTAATTTAGTAGCCTCAATGAAAGAGTGATGGCTTCCAAACCACAATATATAAATGTAAAGGGCAATCTTATCGATCTGTCGGTTCCCAGGGTAATGGGGATAATCAATGTGACTCCCGATTCGTTTTTCAGTGGAAGCCGGGCAGAAACTGAAGTGGATATTATCTCAAAAGCCGGTAAAATGCTGGAAGAAGGAGCTGATTTTATTGATATCGGAGGGTGGTCGTCGCGCCCGGGTGCAGGAGAGATAACTCCCGAAGAAGAAAGGAAACGGGTTCTCAATGCAGTCAGAGCTGTCAGCAGTGAATTTCCGGAAGCTGTCATTTCAGTCGATACTTACCGGAGTGATATCGCAGAAAGGGCCATTCTGGAATATGGAGCGTCGATGATAAATGATATATCAGGCGGTGAAAATGACAGGCTAATGTTCCAGACAGCTGCAAGGTTGCAGGTGCCCTATATTATGATGCATATGCAGGGTAAACCTTCTAATATGCAGGAAAATCCTTTCTATGAGGATGTTACTGCCGAAATTATTCATTGGTTCGGAGAAAGGATAGTCAAACTGCAGTCGATGGGGGTTAACGATATTATTATCGATCCCGGATTCGGTTTTGGAAAGAATATCGGGCATAACTTTGAACTGCTGAAACATCTCGGAGATTTTTCAATAACCGGATTGCCTTTGCTGGCAGGAGTTTCGAGAAAGTCAGTGATATGGAAGACGCTTGGCATAACTCCGGAAGAGGCCCTGAACGGAACTACTGTACTTAATACCGTGGCTCTTCTTGCAGGCGCTGATATCCTGAGGGTTCATGATGTAAAAGAAGCGGTTCAGGCCGTGAAGCTTGTTTATAAACTGAAAAATAGCGGCAACTGATTATGATACTTGACATAACAATAATCGACATAATAGATATTGTTCTGGTGGCGATAATTCTCTATCAACTCTACAGACTTATTAGGGGTACAGCCGCCTTGAGTATATTCATCGGCATATTCATTATTTACATGTTCTGGCTTATAGTGAAGGCCCTGAACATGGAGCTTATCGGTGCACTAATGGGCCAGGTTATCGGAGTTGGTGTAATTGCTCTTATAATTGTATTTCAACAGGAGGTAAGGAGGTTTCTTCTGGTTATCGGGAATCGTTATATGAACCGGAGGAGGTTCTCCTTCGGCAAGATATTCACGACCGAGGAAGAGAAGGGGAATCCAAAGGAGGCCGAGGAGATAGTCAGGGCTGCGGAATCGATGGCTTCGAAAAAGATCGGGGCGCTTATCGTTCTTGGCCGGAAGAGCAGTCTGGATATTTATTCCGAGGGTGGTGAGAGGATCGACGGCATTATCAGCGCGGGTTTGCTTGAAACTATATTCTTCAAGAATACGCCTCTTCACGACGGTGCAGTACTTATTGAGGACGGAAAGATCTTCGCTGCACGCTGTCCGCTTCCAATCACCGACAATATAAATCTGCCGGCGAAGTTTGGGATGCGGCACAGGGCTGCTATCGGCATTTCAGAACATACCGATGCACTGGTTGTTGTTGTATCGGAAGAATCAGGACATATAACGGTAGCCGAAAGCGGAGAGATAAAGGAGGATATCACCCCCAACGAACTGCGTCAGATCCTGCTCAGGGAAAAGATATGAACACTGTTTGAGGATTTCTGTTAATTTGAACAGGTTACTGGTTGCTGGTTTCTAGTTGCTGGTTGCTAGGTGCAACTTTATCTCAGTATCATTTTTGCTCCAGAATTGACATCACCAGGGATTCCTTGTCATCGGATGAGTTTTTGCTAAAGGCCTGTTCGATGATTTCTTTCTTCTCAGGGATTAGCTTGATGAGCGATTTCTTGTTCATCTGAACCTGGCAGTAAGTGCCATCCCTGCCTTTCAGGTAGTATTTGGCTTCATTGACATACTCATCATATCTTCTGTCGGCGGTATAGGCCCCCTGGTAATCGGCCCTGAGAAAGCCCTTAATGGGAATTTTAATGAACTCATACTCTCCTTCGCTTAATACCTGGTAAAACTGGGTTTCCTTTAAGTCCTTTTCAAATTTTTCACCTTTGGTGGTCCTGAACAACAGCTCATGGCCGTCCTGGTTTATTATAAGTTCCGATATATCAGAAGACGGAATTGAGTATATCTGACCGCTTCCTGAACCGGCATAGATGAGGGAATTGTTAACAAGGTCAAGATCGGCTTTAATCTGAAAATAATAATCCTGTCCGGACAGTTTAAGAAAGGATGGCAGCAGGGTGTCTGTCAGTCTGGGACTTCCCTTTACTCCTTCATACCTGGTGTCAAAAGTGATTCCAGTCTGGGATATTTTGTTGAGATTGATTACGGATTGCATGTTTTCCACAGATTTGAAGACTCTCTGACTCGCTTCCGAGAGCTGCTGGGAATAAGAATTAACCGTCAGAAATAAGGAAAGACAGATTACAAGTGATTTCTTCATAGCCTTTTTAGTGAATCTATTTTTCAAACAGCCTTTTTCAGGATCAGTAATTTTATGCTATACAAATTTAACAAATTTTGGTTGACTGATTTAATAAGAATAAATGGTCGTTATCCCATCCGGAATTATTACGCCCCTCACGGGGCTGGTAGATCTGGGGTGCCTACTGAACGGGGCGTTGCCCCGCCCTAAATAATTACGCCCCTGACGGGGCTGGTCGCCCTGGGGTGTCTGCAGAACGGGGCGTTGACCCGTTCAATACCATATCGCCCCTTATAGATCGGAATATTTTTATAGTATAAACAAAATCTTGCACTTTTTTCATAACTTTTGCAGCTCAACCTGAAAGCCTGTAAAACCAAAAATTAATGAAAGCTGGTTGTCCGGAAACAGGAAACATGACGTATCGAACGAATTCAATATTAAAAAAATTGTGATATGAAGAATTCACTTTTAATACTCATTTTAATGGCAAGCTTAACTGGATTATACAATTGTTCCGGCAGTTCAGACCCTGCAGAATGGAGCAGCAAAAAAACTGACCAATGGTTTGAGAAGGGTGAATGGCTTAACGGCTGGCAGGTTGTACCCGATGAATCGATAAACAGGAAGACGTTCGCAATTTCCTACTTCCGGAACCAGGACCGGTGGGACAAAGCCTTTGCTTTTCTGAGGGACAATGATCTCTCAGCTCTTGAGCTGAAACGCTACGATATTGACGGAGATAATGTATATGCCCCAGTTAGTGAATATCTCACGAAGAATGAGGAGGATGCCCGCTATGAGGCTCACAGGGCTTACATCGATATTCAGTATGTCGTCAGTGGCAAGGAGCTGATAGGAGTCGCCCCCATGTCGGCAAAGGCTGATGAACTTGAGCCCTATAACCAGGCCAACGACATTGAATTCTTCACTGTCAGGGGCGGAGAAAACCGGCTTGCTACTCCCGCAAAGTTCTTTATTTTCTTCCCTGAGGATGCTCACCGTCCCGGGCTTAAGGATGAGGAAAACTCACCTGTTCGGAAAATAGTGGTCAAAGTCAGGGTGAATTAAAAGGAAGAGACGCCCGGGGTAGGCGTCTCATGCATCTTGGGTTGGACGGCACTGTGCAGTTAAGAAGTGCTTCGGAAAGTTTTACGTAAGTCTCCTGAAAATGTTACGTTTTTCTGACGATCTTTGATGAATATCGACATGCTCCTGTTATAAATACATATGTTATTATCTTATATAGTATTGATTTAATGAATATTGATCATATAGCCATCTGGACGGAAGACCTGGAAAAGGAAAAGGAATTTTTCCTGAAGTATTTTGATTGCAGCGCTGGAGAAAAGTATGTCAATCCGCTTAAAAAGTTTTCATCCTATTTCATCACCTTCTCAGGCGGAGCAAGAATCGAGCTTATGAAGAAGGATGATATAACCGGAATCAGAAGAGGGGAAACCATAGGGATCACTCATCTTGCAATTAATGTGGGCAGTATGGAAAAGGTCGACAACCTTACAGCTTTACTTGAGGAAAATGGCTTTGAAATTAAAGGCAGGCCAAGGATCACAGGCGATGGTTATTATGAAAGCGTGATTCTTGATCCGGAAGGTAATGTAATTGAATTGCTCGGGAACGGGTTGTGAAACGATAGACCCGAAGACCGAAGACCGAAGAACGAAGACCGAAGGACGAAGAACCAGCAACCTTAAACCTTGAACCTTGAACCAGCAACTAGTAACCCGCCTCCGCTAAAAGCTATGGCGGGCTGTAACCAGTAACCAGTAACCAGTAACCAGTAACCAGTAACATCTTATTTTATGGCAAAAGTAGCAATGCTCGGAGCCGGATTCATCGGCGATTTTTACACTTTCGCATTACATGGCCAACGAAATCGCGACAGTGTAAGTATAATTTATTCACGCGATGAGGGCAGGGGAAAGGCCTTTGCCAAAAAGCACGGAATTCCCAGATGGACCAAATCCATGAAGCAGGCTGTGGAGGATCCTGAAGTGGATGTCGTTATAATCGGACTTCCCAACAACCTTCATTACGAAGCAGTCGCCCTGGCTGCTGAAGCTGGCAAGGCTGTGTTTTGCACCAAACCACTGGGAAGGAATGCCGATGAGGCAAAGATGATGCTCGATATAGTTGAGAAAGCAGGTATCACTCACGGTTATATGGAAGATCTTGTTTACACTCCAAAAACTCTCAAGGCACTCAGGTCGGTGGCATCAGGCGACATTGGACAGGTTATCTGGGCCCGTTCGCGGGAAACACATCCCGGGCCCCACAGCGACTGGTTCTGGACCCGGGAGGTGTCGGGCGGCGGGGTTCTGCTCGATATGGGCTGCCATTGCATCGAAATTTCGAGGAATTATATCGGGAAAAACATAAAACCCGTAGAAGTCATGTGTTGGACA
>JAFGXK010000242.1 GCA_016936695.1 Bacteroidales bacterium
AGGCTGAAGATTTCTTCCGGAACTTCTGCCGCGGTTTTCCCCGGCGGCGACTTCGGCAACTTCCTGGCAAAAGGCGGCGGAATAGTCGAATACTACAGTACGGGAACCACCGGCCAGGCAACATTTACTCTGCCTTCAACCTATTTATCAGGAGCAAATACCATAAGTATAACCGGTTACAACAACCTTGTACTGTCGCCGGGACCAGCAAAAAACATCATCCTCCCCGATAATGACCTTCATATATTTGACGATTTGATCGTTTCGGGTGAGGGAGTCAGCCAGTTCAGCATTCTGGCTTCCACCAGGATTGTGGAAGTTGATTCCTCCCTGGCGGTGCAGAGCGGTACCATGAGGTACATGAATGGCAGCAATATACCACAGAACCTGGTGGTCTGCGGAGACATCATCATAAGCAACGGAGCCGTGTTCGATGTAAATACCACAGGCACCGCTTCAAACCAGCTTACAATCTGCGGAAGCCTTACAAACAACGGGACTTTCGATATGAATACCGGTGCAGGCCGGGTTTGCAATGTGACTTTCGCCGGTGCGGAAAACCAGCAAATAAGCGGAACCGGAAGCATTACTGATTTCAATACTATAGAGGTCAATAAAGGTTCCTCCAGAAATACAATCCTCGAGGTTGTGTCTTCTGCATTGTCTCTCAACACCTCCCTTGCAACCGCACTTACATTGACAAACGGCACTTTCAGGCTGACCAGTCCGATAGTGCTGAACCTCACAAATGCCGGAAGCTTTACAATTCCAACTTCGGGATGCCTTTCAGCCAATGGCGGTACCATTAACATCGGAGGCGCCGGAGCAACAAATGCAACTGACCTGATACTCGACGGCCGCCTTGAAATCTTTTCAGGAAATATAAATATAGGGATTCCCGGTACCAATCTGAATAATGATATCGAATACTCATCGGGAGGAGTTCCCGAAAGTATTGTAGCCGGTGGCAGCCTTTTCGTTAACGGGCAGATCCGCAGGGTGACGACCATTAACACCGGATCGCTCAATTATATTCAGTCAAATGAAACCAGTACAGTAACAATTGCAGGAAGAAACGCCGCTAATATCAGGTCAATATTTGAAGTACTGAATCAGGGCAGCAAATTCGATATGTCAGGCGGCAGGCTAATAATAGGGGGATCTTTTGACAATCCTTCCTATACCGATCTGTACCTCGCACCCGATTCAAGCACCGTAACAGGAGGAACAATTGTAATCGGCACTTCGGAGACACCTGCCGGAACAGCTTTCAATGTTGTCAGTTCGGTACCGCTTAATAATATTGACATTGATGCAACCACAAACACCAAAACAGCAGACCTGAGAATCTACCCGATGACCATCAGGAACAACCTTGTTATCAATGGTAACAGTGTTTTCAGGGCAAACGGACTGGATATTACTATCGGAGGAAGCCTTATCAACAGTAACAGCGCGTCCGGAACCGGCCTGACAACAGGAGGATATCAACCCGGAGCTTCAGGACATCTGACAACATTTAACGGGTCGGGTTCTCATACCATTACAGGCACAGGCTCGAACCTTACCAACTTTGCCAGCGTTACGGTCGCTTCAACAGGAACAATTTCACTTTCGGCAAACACCAATATCAGGGTGAACGGCAACCTTCACCTGGCTTCAGGCATACTTGATGACGGAGGAAACAATATCTCACTTGCCGGGAATGTGATTAACGATGCTGAACACATAAGCCCTGATACACAAGGCGGAATAATAATGGAAGGAAATCAGACACAGGTTATCTCGGGTAACGGGAACGGCATCTTCGGCAACCTCATCCTGAACAACACCACTGGAACTAACTTGGTCGACAATACCACCATAAACGGAATTCTAACATTTATCTCGGGGTCGGTTTACATAGATGATTATATGCTAACCCTTGGGATCAATTCATCAATAGAAGGAAGCCCCGATGCATACAACATGATAATCCTGAACGGAGTCGTTTCAGATGCCGGAGTTAGGAAGATATTTCCGGCAGGCGCGTCAGGATTTTCATTTCCGGTAGGAGTTGCGGGAAAATTCACCCCCGCAGATTACATATTCACATCCAATACCAGCAACAATGCATCAATAACCGTCATTCCGGTCAGCTATTCTCATCCACTTGCATCAGTTCCCTTTGGTGACGAACTTGATTACTACTGGAAAGTGATCTCAAAAGATCTTACGGGTGAATTTTTTGCCACTCATTCCTACAGCTATCTGGAAAATGATGTTAACGGCAATGAATCAGACTACGTCACCGGACGTTTCCTGGAAGGCCTGTGGGTACCGGAAGGCGGAATTGATGAATCATCCGTTGACCCTGTATTGCATCAGATAGTTTTGGCAGACCGTGATTTCATCGACGGAGAATATACCGCCGGAAATAGTCTTAATTTCGCCAACAAGTCTGTACTCTACAGTATTAAATCAGGAAACTGGTTCGGTGACGATACCTGGTCAACCACCGACGGAGGTCCTTCCTGCAACTGTGATCCCGACGGCAACCCGGTAGTAATCAAACAGGAACATACCGTCACTGTAAACAATAATTCGGCATTGGCTTATTCCACATCTATTTACGGTACTCTCGACATCGGGACGACTCTGTATCACAGCCTTGGTCTGGTCAGCGGAAACGGCTTACTTAAGATAACGTCCACAGCCAGCGGGATCTTCGTGGTACCTGGAGGAGACTATGATGAGTTCCTTGAAGACCAGAATAGTACAATAGAGCTGTTCGGCGATAATCAGGCTGTCATTCCCTCCAAGCCAGGAAACATATACAAACCCTTCCGGAATCTTGTACTTTCAGGAACAGGCAAAAAAGTGATCCCTGCCGATGATATTAAGGTCCTTGGGAACCTTACCATATCCGATGCATCAACTGTTTTAAGCAGTGAATTATCAAACAGAACCTTGTATGTTGCAGGCAACTGGACTGACAATAATACATCAGCCACGGGCGGTTTTATCCCGGCGAAGGGACAGGTGATCTTTGACGGCACCTCAAACCAGACGCTTACCATAACCAGCGGATCAGCAACCAGTCAGTTCTATGACTTTATCGCACGAAATGATGCGGGAATTACTCTTGCTGGATCGGGTAAAACAAATATTTCGGGGCAACTGATTCTCGAGAGCGGTATAATAACAACTAACGCCATAAACTACCTGATGATATCAAATACCGCAGAGAATGCTGCTACCGGCGGCAGCACTTACTCATTCGTAAGCGGCCCCCTGCAGAAAAGTATTCTCGCCGGCGGTGATTTCATGTTCCCGGCAGGAGATGTTTCTGGCGCCCGATACGGAAGGCTGACGCTTGCAGATGTTACCGCTGCTGGCAATTACACAGTATGGTATCACAATTACAATCCCCTGACCGACGGCTTTGACCCCGATAATAAAACAGCACCCGTTGATGTGGTCAGCAATTCTGAATACTGGACAGTCAGTGGTCCTGTTTCTTCCGAAGGCGACGTCATTCTGAGGTGGGATGAATCAAGCGGAATTATCCCGGCTGATGCCATGTCCCGAAGCAAGCTGAGAGTAGTGGAATGGAATCCTTCCTGGGTAAACCGTGGAAACGGAGGAATAACGGGAGATATGAATTCCGGTACGGTTAAAACAAATCCAGGGGTTACACTGTCGGGCGATCACCAGATTACCATAGGGGTGGAAAGTCTTCCGACCGCAACCATTACAAGCGGTGCGGCAGGTATCTGCGATGACGGATCTTCGACAAATATCTCCATTGATCTTACAGGAACGCCTCCCTGGACTCTGAGATACAGGATAAACGGGGCAAATGAAACTACCATTGCCAATATAGCAGCCTCTCCTTACACCCTGGTAGTGTCAAATGCTATACCGGCACTGGCGGCAGGCGGACCCGGAACATATTTATTTACTATCTCATACATCCAGGATGCCACGGGAAGCACAGGGATCAGGGATTTCGAAACCTCTGCCGAAATAACGATTTACGCTTCTCCGGAACCCGTGATTTCAGGTCTCTTAACAACCCCGGCCAACTCGCTGGTGACCTACAGCACGCCTTCAGTGCCCGGAGTGACATACACATGGAATGTTACCGGCGGTACCATTCAGAGCGGCCAGGGCACCAGCAGCATTACCATTCTGTGGGGTGCAGGACCGCTCGGATCCATAATTCTATCAGAAACTGTTACAACTGGAGGATGCAGCGCCTCTACACTTCCTTACGAGGTTACCATAACTGATATTCCAAATCCTTCGGTTTCAGGAAATAATTCCGTTTGCCTTGAATCCACGGAAGAATATTCCACTCCCCTGGTCAGCGGACATTCATATTCCTGGACCGTTACGGGAGGGACCTACACAATTGGACCAACCAACAACATAATTTACGTCACGTGGACCTCCGTCGGAAACGGAGAGGTGACTGTTGAAGAAACCGGTTCAACTACTGTCACATCGACACTTCCAGTAACTGTCAATCAGCTGCCGCCTTTAGACAATACCGTATCTGATCCTGTTACCTGCGAAAATGCCCCGGCAGATATTGTCATTTCAGGCGCTCCGGCAGGTCTGACCTACCAGCTCAGGCTGAACACCGATAATACCACCGTCGGATCTCCCGTAAGCAGCATGGGCGGCGGTGATGTTACCATTTCTGTTACACAGTCGGTTTCAACAACCTATAATGTATGGGCCACCAATGAATACGGGTGCGGGGTAATGCTAACCGACCTGGCAGTTGTGACAATCAATAATGACCAGGTTTGGACAGGTGCACTCGGATCGGACTGGAATGTATCGGGCAACTGGTCCTGTGGCATAGTGCCATATCCCGATGCCAGCATAAGCATCCCGGTAACAGTTAACAATCCTGAGATAAACAACGGAGAAACCGGCTCGGTATACAATCTGGAAATTGATCCGGGGGCCGCTCTGATTCTCAACGGAAGCACCCTGGAAATAACAGGAGACATTACCGGCGATGGATCAATCGATGCCACAAACGGCACAATTGTCTTGACCGGCATTTCAGCCCAGGATATCAATCCTTCAAACTTTATCAGTAATACAATCAAGAACCTGACTGTAAACAATAACTCAGGCGTAAGCCTTTCAGGGCCCCTGAGCCTGACAGGAACATTACTGGTTCAAAATGGATCGCTGGCTTCCAATGGTCAGCTGACACTTGTATCCGCGGCCACCGGAACCGCACTTATCGACGGATCAGGTACCGGCATCGTATCAGGGAACGTGACAATGCAAAGATACCTGCCATCTGCATTCGGCTACAAGTATATCAGCTCCCCATTCCAGTCGGCAACAGTGAACGAACTAAGCGACGAACTGGATCTTTCTGCAGATTTCCCAGTCCTGTACCGATACAACGAAGCAAGCACAACTTCCGGATGGGTAACCTGTATAACCCCCGGCGATCCACTAAGTCCTCTCTCGGGATATGCGGCAAACTTCGGTTCATCGGGAGTTCCGCTTACAGCTGACCTTACAGGAATTGTGAACAACGGAGCGCTCTTTGCAACCTTCACCAACAACAACAATACCTACACCGAAGGCTTCAACCTTGCCGGCAATCCCTATCCCTCTCCGATCGACTGGGACGCCGCCGCCGGATGGACAAAAACAAATATCGACGATGCCCTTTATTTCTTCAGGACAAGTACAACCGACGAATACGGCGGAACCTACAGCACATATATAAACGGAGTGTCGACCGACGGTCTGGCTTCCCCGGTGATAGCATCAATGCAGGGTTTCTTTATACATGTTTCAGGTGGCACTTTCCCTGTGACAGGGACGCTGGGACTCGACAACAGCGTTCGGCTGACAACACTGTCGCCTTCGCTTGTGAAATCGGAAGAGAAAGCACCCTCAGGAATTCTGAAGATAACAGCAACATTCGCCGATGATCTGCTTTCCTCCGATCCTGCGGTTGTCTATTTTGACGATAAGGCCGGAAGTGGTTTTGATCCTAGGCTTGATGCCCTGAAACTGATGAACACCGACTATTATATACCAAACCTGTACTCACTGGGCTCTGATGGCAAAAAACTTTCAATAAATGCTCTCCCCGAATTCACAGATACCCTGAACGTTATACCGCTGGGTTTGAAATTAAACATCGACGGAGACATTGTTATCAGGCTTGTCTGTTTGCCTGAAGAAATTAACGGAACGAGAATATACCTCCACGACAGGTTAACTGGCATCGAAATGGAAATGTCGGAAGGCAGCGAATACCGGGTGCGTCTTGATCCGGGAGAATATTCAGGCCGGTTCTTCCTTAACCTGCGTTCAACGACGACCTCATTTCCAGATCCGGTTGCAGATGAACTTTTCACTGTTTACAGTTCCCACGGTTTCCTCAGGGCAAAAGTAAAAACCGAAGTAACCGGACCCGGAAACCTGGCTGTAATTAACCTGACTGGACAGACTGTTTTTATTGAAAGAATCTATGACAACGGGTACCACGAATTCAATCCCGGAATTAAGGAAGGGGTTTATATAGTAACATTCACCTCTTCAAAATACAGGGGATCCAAAAATATATATTTCAGGAACAGATGATATTTTCGATTGACACCATAAGAAACACCTTTCTCAGGCTGCTGATGGTCACAGCGGTAATACTGGCATTAACTCAGACAGCCATTGGACAGGAGCCTCCCCCGCGGCCAATCAGGATCAACGCAACCGCACAGATCCTGAGCTTCGGGGCATTCTACCATGGAGCAAGCGGGGGAACGGTAATAATTGATCCTTCAGGAAGCCGTTCGGCAACAGGCGACGTCATTCTCCTTGGTATGGGGTATTCTTATTCCCCTGCCATGTTTGAGGTTCATGCCCACAGGGGAACAGTGATCTCGATACTGAACGGGCCTCCCGTAAGCCTTCCGGGAAGCAACGGCGGATCAATTCAGCTTGCGACCGGAAGCACAATCCCCGGCCCCGTGTTTGTGTCAAATGTGAATTTTAACATCGCAATACCACTATACGTCGGCGGAACAATCACTGTCGGAATCCCGGCCGCCAATCCGCCGGGTACATACAACGGTACTTTCAATATAACTCTTGTAAGGGAATAACCCGGGAAGAAGTAAAAGCAACAAAGGATAATGGCAGGACTAAAAGCATACACAGGAAATCTTCGGGCAGGAAGGATTTCTGTGCGCTCTAAGCCGGCCATCCTTCTCATTGCGATACTGCTCCTTGCCACAAGTAACAACAGTCTGCGGGCACAATCGCTCCCGGAATACGACGAGATTGCAGTATCCATCGAAATTCCCGGTCTGGGAGCTTTCGAAATGGATGCCCTGATAAAGGACGAGAACCTTTACCTGCCTGTGGTAAACCTGTTCAAATTCCTCAGGATCAAATGTGAGCCGTCGCCCGATATGGATATTATTAAAGGATTCTTCTCCTCCCCCGAATCTTCGTACATAATCGACAGGCCCAACCGGCAAATCACCTACCTGGATAAAAGATTTGACCTCGGACAGGATGACATCATCAGGTCCGAGACCAATGTTTACCTGCTGTCAACCTGGTTCGGTAAGGTTTTCGGCCTCGACTGCAACTTCAGCTTCA
This sequence comes from Bacteroidales bacterium, assembly GCA_016936695.1. Taxonomy (GTDB): domain Bacteria; phylum Bacteroidota; class Bacteroidia; order Bacteroidales; family VadinHA17; genus LD21. Next base: position 7,636 of record JAFGXK010000242.1, read on the forward strand.
GATCGATGTCGGTTGTACTCACAGCCGGCACCGACCTGCCATTGATCCGGGAGATGAAACAGGCAGAGATGCGAAAGAACATCTCCAGACTAAAGGGAGAGTTCAGGGCCGATACGGTTATTGGAAGAAATTATCCGGCATTCAAATTCGGGATGGCCGACTGGGGAGCATACACATCGCAGGAAATAGACGGGAAATCCGATGCAAGGCTTAATCTCGACCTCGGAGCAATGATAGCAGGGGGAGAGGCCAGTGCTTCGCTTTACTACAACAGCTCCGCTCCCTTCAGTGAAAAACAGCAGCGATATCTCTGGCGCTATGTCAACAACGACTTTGCACCACTGAGACAGATCCTTGCCGGAAAGATCCATGCAGGTGCGCTTTCATCACTGTACAATCCCGTGATCGGGGTACAACTTACAAATACACCAACAACCTACAGGCGCTCCTTTGGTACCTACCTGCTCAGCGACCATACCGACCCGGGATGGATGGTTGAATTATACGTGAACAATGTACTTGTCGATTTTGTAAAAGCCGACGCATCGGGATTCTTCAGTTTCCAGGTACCCCTGGTTTATGGCAACACAATTGTAAGACTTAAGTTTTTCGGCCCATGGGGAGAGGAAAGAACCCGCGAACAGAATATTAACATTCCCTACAACTTCCTTCCCGAAAAGACTCTGGAATACACAGCGAGCGCAGGAATTGTAGAGGACAGCCTGGCCAGCAGGTTCTTGCGGGCAAACATCAGTTACGGACTATCCAAAAACATTACCATCGGAGGAGGAGCCGAATACCTCTCATCCATCACCTCACAGCCCTTTATGCCCTTCGTAAATGCATCACTGAAGATCACCAACAATATGCTCATTTACGGTGAATACGCCCATGGAGTAAGGACAAAGGGTACCTTCTCCTACAGGCTTCCGTCAAATATGCAGCTTGAACTCAACTATACATGGTACGATAAGGAACAGAAAGCAATATTCTATAACTACAGGGAAGAAAGAAGGGCAACTCTTACCGTTCCGCTCCGGCTTGGGAAATTCTCAACATTCAACAGGTTTTCATTAAATCAGATTGTTCTTCCTTCATCAAAATATACAACCGGTGAATGGCTCATCACCGGATCCCTGTTCGGGATCAATACCAACCTGACAACCTACGTCCTGTTCATAGACGAAATTAAGCCGTATATCTACTCAAATCTGGCGTTGTCGTTCAATGTTCCTCTGGGGTTTATGGTAATGCCCCAGGTCCAGTACAGTTTCAGCAATAACGAGGTGTTTTCAGTAAAAACCAGGATTGAAAAAAAGGTGTTTAAAAACGGGTATCTCACCATGTCGTTTGAACGCAATTTCCGCAACGACATTACACTGGCCGAAGCCGGACTCAGGTACGACTTCTCATTTGCACAGGCAGGAGCATCAGTAAGGCAGTACGGCGACAGGACCAGTCTCATTCAGTATGCCCGTGGCAGTATTATAAACGACAGGAAAACCTCATATCTCAAGGCTGACAACCGGACGAACGTGGGAAGAGGCGGAATAACTGTGGTACCATTCCTCGACCTGAACTCAAACGGCCGCAAGGATGCCGGAGAGCCCAGGGCAAAGGGTCTTAATCTTCGCGCGAACGGAGGAAGGATCGAAATAAACGAACGTGATACAACCATAAGGATCATTGGACTTGAACCGTATACAAACTGTTTTATTGAGGTCGATCCCAACAATTTCGAGAGTATCTCCTGGAGACTTCCCAAATCGAGTTACAACATTGCCGTCGACCCCAATGTGCTGCTTACGGTAGAGATCCCCATCAGCATAACAGGCGAAGGAACAGGATATGTCACGCTCGTGGAAGGCCAGGGAAAAAGAGGTCTCGGCAGGATCATTGTCAGATTCATGAATGAGAAATCAGTTGCGGTTGCACAAACACTGAGCGAAGACGACGGCTACTTCAGCTACTTCGGTTTCGCTCCCGGCAATTATGTTGCCATGATCGACACTACTCAGCTCAGAAGGCTCGGAATGACGTCAGAACCCGAACTTATTGATTTTACCATAAAAGGCGGAACAGAAGGCGATATTGCTGAAAGGCTCGATTTCCAGCTCACCAGAATCCCTGCCGATACTGTTGTGACGGCACCCGAAGAAACCAGACAGCCTGAAATACCCGTTGTCGTTACCGATACCTCTTATATGATACTTCATGAACTGACAGAGGAAGTCTATACAATAACCGAAGACAGCTGGGCAATTCAGATAGGAGCGTTCCAGAGTAAATCGTATGCTGAAGGATTTGAAAGAATGCTTGAACGGGAGCTCGGAAAAGACGTTCAGATAACCATAGCAGGAGATTACTACAGGGTTCGCATCCTCGATCTCCACACAAGAGCCGAGGTGGATGAGAATGTTGCCAAACTCAACAAGCTGGGATTCAAGGAACTCTGGATTATCAGACTTCTTGCGATGCAGCAGCAGAGAATTCTTGTCACAAAAGAGGATTCAATCGCCAGGATAAGGGAAACTGTATCAGGAAGAGAAGGTCCCCTTACACCTGCAGAAAGAGCTGAGATGCAGCTTGATGCATTCAGGCTCAGCTCGGATGCCGCTGCACTGAGGAAGTATCTCTCGGCCCCGCTTGATGAACAGCTTACACCCGGCTATACCGGCAAATACTACAGGCTCGAGACACCGCAACAGCCAATCCTCGATCCAACCCTTCTTGAGGCTATAAAGGATCTCGATCCGGATTATGGCAGCCTCGCAATGGAAGACGAATGGGTTGTAAGGGCTGTAACACCTGTCGCTGAAGAACCCGAAGAACCTGTAGCAAGAGAACCTGTGATCGTGACTAAAGTTCCGGTAATGCCGGAAAGTTCGGTTTCAGTGGCTGAAGAGAGACCAGCCGGTTTTGTACTCGAAGACAGACCTGAATTCACAGAACCGTCTGTTGCCCTCCAGGTGGCAATTTACCACAGGGAATCGCAGGCACTGAAGGCCCAGAGAAGGATTATGTCCAAACTCAATCTCCCGGTCGATATAGTGAAACAATTTGATTATTACCATGTCATCGTCACCGGATTCTATTCGCGTGAGGAAACATTCCCATACTACCCCGAACTTGCTGAAATAGGTTACCCGGGTGTCACACTGATCGAGAACTACAAAAGGGCCCGACAGCCCTAATGCACTTTCATCCTTTCGGGTCTCTTTTGTGTTCTACCCCGTCATCCCAAATCTTGCTTCAGCGGATCGAAGGGATCTTGTCTATTTAATTGAAATTAGCCCTTAATTTCTTAATTTTAGGAAATTCAAAATTCCTAAACTTAGTGTCATGTACGAAATCGCCATTATATCACCCAGCGTCAGAAAAGGAAGGAACAGTCACAGGATTGCCCTCTATTTTAATGAACTGATAAAAGCCGGGGGCATGGGTAACCCACGGATAATTGACCTTCTGGAATATAATTTCCCTCTTTTCGAGGAAAGGCTTAAATTTCAGGAATCACCATCACCTGCAGCTCTCGATTTTGCGGAAAAGATCAAATCGGCCGACGGCGTTATTATTATCCTGCCCGAATACAACGGCGGATATCCTGCAAGCCTTAAAAATGCAACGGACCTGCTCATATCAGAGTGGCGCCGCAAACCGGTGGCTTTTGTAAGTGTTTCAGACGGCCCGTTCGGCGGGACCCAGTCAGTTACCTCAATGCTTTTCTCCCTTTGGAAAGCAGGCGCCCTGACAATTCCGGCCACCCTCAGGCTGCCGCATATCGACCGTGAATTCGATGCCGCAGGGAAGCCGGCCGACAGTGAAGTAACGGATAAAAGATCTTCGAATCTTGTTAAGGAGCTGCTCTGGTACATCGAGGCAAAAAAACGTATGGACCAGTGACCCGATCAACAACCTTCTGTTAAATCATCATGTTATATATAATAATTCTTGCGACTGTCCTCTTTTTAGTTCTAAATTTCACAGGCCTTTTCAATTCACCTGTCAGGAAAATTACAATAGCTTTATTATCAATCCTTCCTGTCATTTCTTCCGGTCAGGACCCTGCTGTTAAAACAACCATGATATGGAACAAGGGCAATCACAATGCCTTCACTGATATTATCCGTTTTAAATCGGCATTCTATTGCACCTTCCGCGAAGGGAATTCCCACGTGCCAAAAAATGCTTCGGAAAATGGCAGCATTCGTATTATCCGGTCGTACGACGGCGTCAGCTGGGAGCCAGTGGCTTTGCTAACAGACGAACTCTACGATCTGCGAGATCCCAAACTATCCGTTATGCCCGACGGCCGGCTCATGGCAATTATGGGAGGATCGGATTATTCCTCCGGAAAGCTTTCCGGCATGGTGCCCCACGTCTCATTATCCGGAAATGGCAAGGATTTTTCAAAACCGGTGCCAGTCTCAGTTGAAAACGGTAAAGGCTATGACTGGATCTGGAGGGTGACCTGGAAAGGGAACACAGGCTACGGAGTAGATTATCAGCCAGGTTCGGGGGATTCAGGGTACGGGCTTAAACTCCTTCAGACAACAGATGGCATATCATGGAAAACAGTTACATCATTCAACATTGAACCATCGCCTAATGAAGCAACAATCAGGTTCGACAAAAAGGGAAACATGATGATACTCCTGCGAAGGGAAGCCGGGGCTAACGGAATGACAGGCATCAGTCCTCCCCCTTACACCGGCTGGAAATGGACGGAGCTTGATTACCGTCTGGGCGGACCCGATTTCCTGATTCTGAAGAAAAATACACTGCTGATAGGTACCCGTCTTTACCAGACCGGATCAAATTCAACCGTGATTTATGTTACCGGCAAGGAGGGGAAGGTCAGGAAGAGTGTCGTGCTGCCGAGCGGCGGCGACACGAGTTACCCGGGAATGCTAATCCATAAGAAAAACCTTTGGATATCCTATTATTCCAGTCACGAAGGCAAGACCTCCATATACCTGTCCAGGATAAAGATGAAAGATCTGCTTGATGAATGATAGCGGGAAAACAATTCCTTTGCGCCTGGTTCACCGCAACAGGAATCAGGTTCCCGGAGTTTACTGATCAGCTAGTTAAAATCGATCAGATATTTGTATAATTCGCTCCTTGTAGAGAGAATCACTGTTGTCGTGGTATCGAAGGTCTTTTCAAAAGTCTCCATTGATTTCATAAAACTGTAAAGGCTTCTTGACGATGCAGACTGATCATAAGCATTTGCATAGATAGCAGTAGCCCGGGCATCGGCCTGTCCCATTATTTCCTCAGCTTTCCGGTATGCTTCCGACTGAATGGCCTTAAGATCCCTCTCTTTTTCACCATTGATCTTGGAAGCCTCCCCTGCTCCTTCGGACCTGAATTTGTCGGCAATCCGGAAGCGCTCACTCTTCATCCTTTCATAAACCTGGGTTTTAACCTCCTCCACATAATTGAGGCGCTTCAACCTGACATCAAGAATTATAATGCCAAGGTCGCTGGCTTTCTCATTTGCCGATTGAAGGATAAGCCTCTGAATATCCAGCCTGCCGGTAGTGATATCTGAAAGAGTGTCACCCACTTCCTCACCGATGGAACCCGATGGTGTCGGCACCCTGTTTGTCGAACGGACAACCTCCTCGAGGTTATGGTTCGCTATATAGTCGCGCGTCTCACCGTCGAGTATGTCCGAAAGCCTCGACAATGCTCCCCTTTCGTCTGTAAGTCTCTTGAAGAACTGCAGCGGATCAGTTATATGCCAACGGGCATAGGCCTCGACAAAGATGAATTTCTTATCCTTGGTTGGAAGCTGATTGGGGTCACCGTCCCATTCCATGAACCTCTTTTCAAAATAGTTGGTCTTCTGAATAAACGGAAGCTTAAGTTGAAGACCCGGCTTTGTTCTGGGTTCTCCCACAGGTTTGCCAAATTGGGTTATGACAACCTGCTCGGTCTCCCGAACCTTGAAAACAGTGCTAAGAACTACAATCAGTACTGCGAGCAGAACAACTGACTGGATTATTATTTTAGTTGATTTATTCATGACGGGGCCTGTTTATTTTTTATCAAACTGCATCTGGAGAAGGGGCAGAACATTGCTTCCCTTCTCATCGGTAATTATCTTATTTCCGAGTTTTGGAAGCACAGTGGCGAGGGTTTCAAGATAGAGCCTCTTCTTTGTAACTTCCGGAGCTTTAATATATTCCCTGTACAGCGCATTGAACCTGGCTGCTTCTCCCAGGGCATTGTTTACCCTCTCTGTTGCGTAGCCTTCGGCCTTCTGGATCGTCTCATCAGCCTGCCCTCTTGCCCTGGGAATGATCTTATTGTATTCCGAACGGGCCTGGTTTATCAGTGTCTCCTTTTCCTGCTGGGCCTGGTTCACGGCATTGAAAGCATCCTTAACCGGATCGGGAGGATTGACATCCTGCAGTACCACCTGCTCAATTTTTATCCCAAGGGAATATTCTGTGCAAAGCTTCTGTATTTCTTCCTGAACACTTATGGCGATCTCTGTCCTTCCAACTGTAAGCACCTCGTTTACTGTACGATCACCCACTATCTGCCTCATGCAGCTCTCGGAAATATCGCGCATGGTCCCGACAGGTTCGCGAACCTTGAACAGGAATTTGTACGGGTCATCAATCCGGTACTGGACGACCCATTCTACATCAGCAAGGTTAAGATCGCCGGTAAGCATCAGCGACTCATCGGTTGTTCCGGTCTTGGAGTATTGAGACTGGATCCCCGTGCTGGTAGTACGGAATCCAAATTCCTCCTTCTGCTGACGCTCCACCGCTACCTTGTCAACCCTTTCAAGTATCGGGAGCTTGATATGAAGCCCGGGCTCCTCCGATCTGACATACTTTCCAAAACGGGTTATAACGCCTAATTCCTCAGGACGTATCTGGAAAAACGTTGTCCACAGGAGTATAATCAATGCTATACCCGCCAGGATGTACTTGTAGCTTGAGAGGTACTTTTTCACCTCCGGTGGAACATTACCTTTGTTAAACTGGTTAAACTGGTTAAACTGATTGTAAGCCATCTGTTGAAAATTTGCTATTTATACAAAATTAACATTTTTCGCCGTTTTTCAGCCTTTCCTGACCTTCTGATTCATTGAAAAACCTCTTTTCTGCCAAATTCTCATCATCTTAAACCAAATGTTCGTCAAAATCGGGAGCCATCCGTAAAAAAATCACATCCTGCCTCGCATTTTACTGATTATATGTATGTTGCAAAGTATGTAAAATGAAACAGGGCATAATTTCTATGTACGGAAGTAAATTTCAGCCCTGTTTTGACGAATGACACAATTTCATATGCAAAGCACCGCAATGAATAAATTACTTGACGTAATTGATTGACAAACGGCAGCCTGACAGCTCGCATTTGCCCACTATTTGGGCCTTTGCTACTTGACAGACAACTTTGATGCAGTTACATTTACCTTAAATAAAACATCAAAAAAATGGCAACTGTTTCAATCCCCGGTAAAGAAGCAACTGTCAGTGAATCCTTAACAATTCACCGCGACAGCAGAACAAGCACCCACGGCGTGTCGGGATTTTTCCCGGCTATAGTCAATATGATAGCAGAAGACGGCGGTAGTTTTTTCAGTTATCTGAAAGAACTTGGCCTCGAAAGAGAAAATAATCTGGTTGTTCTTTCTTCCCGCCACCATTATTTCTATGATGAGGAAGAACTGAAAAAGGTAAACACACTGATCAGCCTGAAAAAGCTCAACCAGGTTAAATATCTTGATGAGTTCCTTTTCACGCTCAGCCGGGTACTTCCTGAGAACACCCGATTCCTGGGCTGTTTCATCGACGGCTCTTCACATGGAGATTCACTGCTTAATCCTTTAAATCTCCTGAAGCATACCGCCATCCGCCTTGATCTGCTTGGCGAAAAGAACCTGAACAGGAAAAAGGTAACTGAGATACTCGAATCAAACGGTTTTAAAGTCACTGATATGACCGAAAAGAATGGTGTGACTTATTTTTGCACACGGGCCAGGAGCAAGTCGGTCAAATTGAGAGCCTGAAAAGTATTATTGCATTATCCCGGAAGATCCCTTCCACGATATCAAAGGCCGCCTCTTCGGTGAGGAGGCCTCTTTTTATTCTGCCGGCAAGCACTTCACATACAACATCCTTACCGAACTCGAGCGATCCGGCCGATTCTTCTATCAGTCCGCAGTCGCCGCCCCAGAGTATCTTGTTGTATGGAACACAGTCGAGCATGACATCCAGTGTGCTGACAGTTTTTTCACGCGATATCTGAGGTAACCATACAAGATTCAGGTAAACATTGGGGAACATCTTGCCAAGAGCGGTGAATTCATCAGTCCATGGAAAGGCGCCGTGAAAAATATCGAATTTTGCCCCGGGATATTTAAGGAAGAGATTGTTCAGCTTCAGGGGATCGCCGTTTTCAAGAACATTTCCGTTACCCGCGAGGTAGCCCGTGTGTATCTGCACCGGCAAATTGTATCCGGTCGCCTGCCTGATCATCCAGTGAAACGTGTAATCCTCCAGTTTCTTTATCTCCTGAGGCGTCAGCGACACCGATGGTCTGCTGTAAAGGGCCCGGGCCTCATCGAAGGGGACATCTTCATAGTAAAGGCTCCTTTCGTAAGCCTGGGCATTCTTTATGCATACCGCACCGCTTCTGATGTTTCGCCTGAACAGTGTGTCGCAGAAAGCCAGATAATCATCAAGGGTTGCAATTTCATGACCAGCTTCAGCTGCCAGCCTGTAAACCGATTTGAGATGATCTCCCTTTTCAGGCTTTCGTCCCGATTCGGTAATCAGGGGACCGACCTGGAACACCAGGGCAAAATACCTGTCGTCGAGTTCGGTATTAAACGGCTTCCAGAACTGGTCAACAAACATGATCTCAAATCCGGACTCACGGAAAGCCTTGTCGAACCATGAACCATAATCCTTGTAATTCTCTTCTATCTCCTTTGAAAGACGGGAAATATTTTTCCTCGTGAAATAAAGGTCGTTGAAACCATAGAGTTTCCTGAATCCCCTTACAAAATGACTGTAATAACTTGTGCCTCGCGAATGGTTCAGCGCTTCCCCGTACACGTCCCAGAGCTGGTCGGTGCCGAGTGAATCAATAAGCTCCCAGTTGCCGGCATCAGCTCCGGCGGATGTTATATCGGCAGAAAGATAACTAGCTGCCATAAGATGATAGAACCTGAAATGATAATCTCCATAAGCCTCCGGGAGGCGCTGATGCTCATGAGTGTTAATCACTCTTATTTCGTCGGCATGGTTTCTGATCCTGGTATAAACGGGGTAATTTTCGCTCTTGCATCCTGTAAGGGCAGAGATGCCACAGGCAGCAACCAGCAAAATGACGAATGTTCTGATATTCATTTTCTTCATCACAGGATAATTAAATATGGAGCGTTGAGAAAAAACGCTAATTTTTCAGATCGTAGCCTTTTTCCCTTTCATTAGCAGCCTCTATCCATCCGGGAAGCACTGTTTCAAGAAAGACCTTCTTTTCTTCATTGTGCTTCTCCATGTCAAGGCCAATGAACTCCTGGGCTTTTGCTTTGGTGCTTATGTCGGGATAGGGAATCTCCTGGTTGTATCCGAGAGATGCAAGCAGTCTGGCAAGCTTTACCCTTGCTTCCTGGGCTTCGGTTATTCCACCCGTTATTATCCTTCCCAGTTCCACCGGCGAATGGAAAGAATTTCCATGCCCTGCGGCGGAAAAATCCCATCTCCACTGAGCATGGCGTATGTCCTGAAGAATATCCTTCATCTGCTGTTCTGAAGCTCCCTTTTCCCAGGCTGTTTTGGCCTCTACATGACATCTGACCAGAAGAGTTTCAAGTACAGTCCTGTTTTCAATCAGTTTATCCTGACGGCTGTAAACATCATTTATCAGATCATCCGTCTCCTCCCGGTGACACACCTGGCATGAGCTCGAAACATTATTGAGAGGACTCTGAAGATGGTGATTCGTGAATTTTATTCCTCCTTCGCTTATAAAAGGCATGTGGCAGTCGGCACAGGAGACACCCCTCGAGGCATGAACCCCTGTCAGATAAACTTCATAATCCGGATGCTGGGCCTTCAGCATGGGAGCCCTGCTCAGGGCATGTGTCCAGTCGGAGAATTCAAGTTCATCATAATATCTCTCCATATCCTCTATTGCAGTCCCGTTTTTCCATGGAAAAACCAGATAATCAACCCCCTCCACCATCTTCTTGTTAAAATAATATTCCACATGACATTGTGCGCATACCAGACTTCTCATCTCCTGGTGCGACGCTTTTGAGATATCCATTCCCCTGGTCTCGAAAGCTTCGATAAGCGCAGGACGGGATATTCTAAGGTTCATGGTTTTGGAATCGTGACAATCGGCACAACCAATATGATTAACTATTTCCGGGCCTTTTGTGTCCCATGTACCCCTGTAGAATTCTGCTGGTCCGATCTGGCTCATTAGTCGTGGAACATCAGGACTCTTGCAGGTCCAGCAGGTATTCGGCTGCGGGCTTGGTACGCCTCCGGTCCGGAGAGTCTTCTGAATATCTTCAATTGCGTAATAATGACCCCTGCCCTGGTTGTAATCCCTCGAAAAAAGGTAACCTGCCCACAGAACTGCCATTCTGGGCGATTCTTCCAGCATATCGACCATTTTATTACCATTATACTTGCTCCTGCAGGTGGTATCGGCAGTCTTTAGATAAGTGTTGTATTCCCTTGGAAACAATTCTCCCCACTTGCTGTTCCTGGGTTCATTTTCTGAAAAGGTCACTTCCGGGGTATAAGCAAAAACAGCCTCCGCCCTTCTCTGTATTATTGAAGATGCAAGCATCCCCAGCAGGAATACAACCACTACGGTTGCCAGAAAGATAACCCAGCCCAGCCAGGGCTTTTTTTTCAGAGTCTCCTGTATTGATTTCATATTGTCCGGATTATTTGTTTTTCCTTTTTACAGCATCGTTCAGCCAGTCAGGCGCCACCGGACCCGGAAGGGGAACACGTGCGTTTGGTACGCTCGACAGGCTATTCTCACGTCCGTGTGGCGTAACACGATGACACTCGATACAATCGCGATCTAACCTGAACTCATGGGTGTTCGTGTTGTAATTCATGAACCGGCTGTCGGTGAGAAGCTCCTTATGGCACCGGATGCAATTCTGATGAACCACCTTCTTCCCTGCCTCCTTAATGTAAATTACCTGGGGCTCCAGCCTGAGAGTGAACATTGAAGCATGCCTGAGTCCGTCCTTTGCCTTGAAGTAATATTTGTTAATTATGTTGTTATGAGGGACATGACAATCGTTGCAGTTGGTCCACTCCCGGTGTGAACTGTGGTTCCACGTTGCATACTGGGGAGCCATTATATGGCAGTTGACACATGTCTCGGGCCTGTCGCCCAGGTATGATGATGCATTGGATATATGGAATGAAAAAACAGCCAGACCACTAAGCACACCAAGAACAAGAATTACGGGAAGCTTCCAGTTGTCGGGAGGAATGAATTTTTTCAGAAACTGCTTGAGCATATATGTAAATAAGTTCTGAAATATATATAAATTAATATCCAGGTCAAAGCACGGTTATCATAAAAATATCATAATTTGAACTTTGATTTCGATATCAAACAAATAATTCATGTATGAAAAAGAATTCTGAAATATCCGGATACAGCTTCAGGAGACTCTTCCTGCTTTCAGTTTTAATACTCCTGATCGCGCAACTGGCATCTGCCCAGATAAAAATTTATGTGAACACCGATCTTGAAGGCATCAGCGGCGTTTACAAGTTCGCCCAGACCAGGGAAAAAGATTCGCCGCTGAACATCCAGGCTTGCGAATATTTCATGGGCGATCTTGCCGCAGTGATCCGGGGCCTTAAAGACGGAGGAGCAGATGAAATTGTGGTACTTGACGGCCACGGCTCACAATGCATCATCCCCCACCTGATGGTACCGGGAGCAAGGTACATTACCGGCCTTCCCAGACCGGGTGCCGGAAACCTGTCAGAGCTCGACAGCACCTTCGCGGGAATGGTGATGCTGGGATTTCATGCAATGATGGGAACACCCGACGGTGTTTTGAATCACACACAGAACTCGAGGGCAGAAAACAGATACTGGTACAATGGGGTTGAATCAGGCGAGCTGGTGCAAAATGCAATTATAGCCGGTCACTTCAATGTTCCTTTTATTATGGTTACCGGAGATGATGCAACCTGCAGAGAGGCTCGCAGATTCTTCGGAAATGACCTGGTCACGGTATCTACAAAGAAAGGGCTGTCGAGAGAGGCTGCCGTTCTTTATCCATTCGAAGAAACCAGAAAAGCACTGTATGAAGGCGCCAGAAGAGCAGTAAGCCTTATATCAGAATGCAAACCCTACCGGATCGATATGCCTATAAATGTGAAGTTGCAGCATCTGAAAACGGAACCGGGCAGGACCGAGGCTGAAATTGTTACTGCTGAGTGGATTTCAGAGGATGCCCTCCACATACTCCGGGCGAGATAATTTCATTCAAAAACAGACTCCCTGTCAGAAAAATTTCATAAATTTATGGGGCAGGGAATTTTTGGCAAATCATTAAGCGAAACCTAAGTAATCGGGGAATTTGCTTCTATTATATATCGCTTCTTAATATTTAACCAAAGCCTGTTCAAATGAAAAGATTGATTCCTTTCAGCTTTATTATCCTGCTGCTGGTGATCTCCTGCAGCCGGAAGGACGGCCTGACCCCCCGGGGCACATGGCAAATGGTCCAGATGCAGATGGTAGATAATGGAAAAGTAACCAATTATTTTTCCGATCGTTATGTTGTAAACCAGACAAAAATCTGGGATGGAAATCATTTCATCTTCGTCGGAAAGTATCAGGTGGATACGACCACCACCTACCGCTACGGTGTCGGAACATGGACACTGGATGGTAATATCTATGTAGAAGATATAAAGTACCACTTTGACAAATCCTACGAGAAGACAAAAAACAAGATCTGGCTCGAGATCAAGAAGGATACCCTGCTCCATATATTTCCGGTCAACGATGCCGGGACCCCGAATCAAAAGCACTGGGTAGAGAGATATGTGAGGGTGAAGTAGAGAAGGAAGACGAAGGGGAGAAGGGGAGAAGAAGGACGGAGACAAAGTGATTGCAAGACCCGACCGGCAAACCGGCAGATCCTGTTATTCCTTGACTCACTTCATGTTCTAATTTGCAACTCTTATTGTTGCCGTCGGCTTTATGGCAGTCCGCACTACCGTAGCAACTCTTATTGTTGCAATCGTCTTTTATTGCAGTCCGCAGTATCGTTGAAACTCTTATTGTTGCTGTCGGCTTCAGCCGACGGTTGAGGACCCCCCTGACCGTGGGGCTTTAGCCCCCTTTTCCTCCCCGGGACTAAAGTCCCTCTGAATGGGGTTTTAGGGTTGCCTGCCGTCAGCTGAAGCTGACGGTAACAGAAGAACGTATTCCACTGAACTTTCGGGATAATAGGCAATATATGCAAACATGTAACACTATTTGTGCTGCAACCGGCTTTAGTGACATTCCACGCTTCGTGGTTAAACTATCGGAATTCATCTCCCCTTATGCCCAGCCGCATTACAGAGTGAGATTCAAAGCGAGTGTAAGCATGCCAGGAAAACTCAACTATAAAAATAAATGGAAATAATTAGACGAATAGTTGTTTAACTAATTTTTTCGTTGTACATTTGTTATTGAATGGCCTTGAATTGATAACTCCCATTCACGGATATCAGTTATGGTTGGTTCTTTAACACAAATGTCATGGAAAATGAATTCAAAAATGTTCCCAGTTTCAATGATATAGTTTTTGAAACCAGGAACAAGGAATACGGAGCATACGTTCTCCGTGCAAACTACAGCCGGAATGTCATCCTTGCACTTATGGCCGGAGTGATTATCATGGCCTCCGCCACGATAGTTCCCTATCTGAAGTTTAGGGCCGTGGACAGCCGGCTGACTCAGGAAGAAAGACTGGTTGAGATCAGGCTTGAAAATCTCGATCAGCCGGTGGAGCAGTTTACTCCGCCGCCTGAACCTCCCGCAGCTCAGGAAATACTGCAGCAGGCAAAGTACATCCCTCCCCTTGTGGTTGATTCTGTCAGGCCTGAGGACGAGATTCAGCTTATGACTGCCGATCAGGCCCAGATCGAGGTGCAGGATTCCGAAGTCATTGAGGAGATAGTCCAGTTGGCCGAAGAAATCGAGGAGGTGGAGGAAGAAGAGGCTGAGCCCTTTTATGTTGTTGAGGAGATGCCCATGTTCCCTGGCGGCGATGCAGCAATTCAGGCATACATCGGCGCAAATGTGGTTTATCCAGAGGTTGCCAAGGAAAACAATATCCAGGGCAGGGTTATTGTTAAGTTCTGCGTGACTCCTACCGGGGTGGTTGATCAGGTCAGTATCCTTAAGGGTGTTGACCAGGAACTCGATGCTGAAGTCATCAGGGTGGTAAAAACACTTCCGAAATTCAAGCCTGGAAAACAGGGAGGAAAACCTGTTCCTGTCTGGCACACCATCCCGATCTTCTTCAAGCTTCAGTAAGGATAATGATGCCGCTATTTTTCAGGCTGTAACCAGAACTCGGGGAAAAACAGCTTTTTCACAAGCTCTCATGTCTGCTCACTGATCCGGATCCCTGCTGCCAAGTATGCGCTTCTCCTTTTCAAGCAGCTGCTCCTGACTTTCTGCATAATCAGGATTTGGGATAATGACATCCAGCGGACAAACCATAACACATTGGGGTTCGTTAAACGAACCGACGCATTCAGTACACAGTTCAGGGTCAATAACATAGATCGGAATGCTTTCTAAAATTGCATCATTGGGGCACTCTTCTATACACAGGCCGCACGACATGCATTCGGGGCCAATCATTAAAGCCATTACTCACCTCCTTTTTATGATTACAATTACCACTAGTCCATTTGCGTACAACTCCGCGAGCCTTAACTGACATAATCATTCTAAATATAAACAGATTTCCCCACATATCAAATTAATCTGCAATGATTTGATACCTTGCCCCGGATAACATGTGAAATTGTAAAGGGATAGGCGGGGGTTAAGCACCCTTAACCAGAGTAAAAACAATATGGAAACAGGTTTTATAAATCATATAAAGTGTCAAAAGATCTCTATTTCACTTCCCCAAAAGAGTATCTGCCATTTTTAACCTATCTTTATTTACAGTCGGAATAAAGATTTTCCCTTGCAATGAAATTCAATATCTACCTGGCTTTAATTTTGGGTATACTGTCACCTGGCTGTGTCAGTGTCGGGGGAAGACTTGCCCTGAAGGGAAAGATCATTGATGACGTTACAATGAGCCAAATCCCCGGAAGAGAAGTAATAGTGGATGGATTAATGGAAATCAACGATGAGTTTGTACCTGCTTATGCCGGTCAGTTCTCAACTGACAGTTCCGGCAAGTTCGGTTATAAACTGAAAAGAGTCAAAGGAGCCCGGTATTATAATTTCCATGTTGTGGGGGATACAAACTATGCGGCAACTACAAGAAGATACACTATCTTCCAGCTGATGGGAAATTCAAAGAGACTTGTCATACCATTAAGAAGACTGGCAGGCCTTACAATCAAAATAGAAAAATTAAGCCATACCACCAGGCAGGACACCCTGTACCTTTCGCGGGAATCGGACAGGATTAACTTCAGGAATCTGTATCCCTACGAAATAGAAAACAATGGAATAACGGATATCCCGATTATGGTGATACCCGGAATGGGATTGAGATGGATCGGCGGAGAAATTAATTCAACAGTAAGAACAAGGGTTTATGCCGACAGAATTACCAGGATCCGCTGGGAACTGGCAAGAAACAAAAGGAGGAGTCAGCTTACGGATACAATTATCTGCATGAGAGACTTATCTCACATAGTTCATTTTACCTACTGAACAACCTTAAGTACAACCCTATCTGTTGTTCTTCATTATTTTTTCCGCAATGCCATTGTGATCTTCATGGTTCCTGCAGGATTTGATCTTGTTAAGAAAAGAATGTTGTTTTTTAACTCTAATGTATAATCCACATCAATTTCCCGTTCCCCCATCTGAAGAGTCATTATAATCACGTTATCTGTGATTTTCCATGTTCCTTCCTGTGTTGTAACAGAACCCTGTCCTGATAAATTCCCTGTCTGCCTGAATCTGGAATCTTCCATAAAGAAATAATCCTGAAACAAACTGTGTGCCTTTAATGAATCTTCCGTCATTTTATAGGAATCCTGATTCATCAACTGAGTCATCTCGAAAACACTCCAGGTGCCGATTAACTCATTTACCTGGGCTTTAGCAGCTGTAATGCTCAAAATGAACAAAAGAATGCTTACTGTAGTTTTCATAGTTGAAAATTTTTAGTTAAGAAATGTCCGTACAAGCGCTGGGACAAAAGACAAGTGGATAATAATAACGAACAACATACCAGGGACTGTAATTCCCAGGTATGTCTGAGGGGATTCTTCTGATATTACAAACTGGATTATATTAAAGGACATAATAATGGGAACAGCTAAAACAAGAACGGTATCAACATTAAGAATGCGAATTAAATAAGTGTCAGTACACATTGTGATACCTGCCTTTTGGAAAAATTGTAACCTATCCCATTAAAAAATATCAGCGTGTTGAGGCTAAAATCAAATTTACTATAAAAAAAAGGCGAAGTCAATTTTATTTTTTTCGCTATAATCATGACTGACCAGGTCATATCGGCTTATCACATTCCCAGAAGATAGATTATTATAAAGCACTAATAGGGTACATTCACAAACTTGGACCGGCGGGGAAATAAATTCAACTGTCCGAACAAGTGTCTTTGCAGGCCAGCCTTACAAAATTCACTGGGAACTGGCCAGAAACAAAAAGAGAAGCGAGTTCACAGACACAATAATCAGCAAAGGAGAAAGAGTGCATACGGTTCATTTCACGTACTAGACCCATTGCGGACTGGTACATCTGATAATTAAATCAGGTTGCTGGTTACTGGTTGCTGGTTCTAATTACAAATCTCAAGCTTCTTTTGTTTTGTGCGAAAGACACCCAACGTTAAGATGAGTTTAATATTTCCAGGACCTTCTACCGTACCAAACATTAATTCAACCTATTCCGACACCTGGGGTGTCGACTTCCAGTAGCCCGGGTCGCGCCCCGGGGAGAGAGCACCACACACCATGTACAACCCCCACCCCGGATGGGACCGGGGCTACTGGAAGTCCAGCCCTCAAGGCTGGCGATCCCGGTTACTGCCCATAACACGACGAACAAACATCCAGAAAATCACAGGTTGAGACACCCAATTTTTCATTAAAACTTTACATTATAGATTAGATGTCTGCCAGTTACCATATTGAGTTCATAAAAACCGCACAAAACTGGACCTTGATTGTTAGTTAGTAATGAAACCTTTTGTTAGTTGAGTTCGTCTTAATATATCAGAGTATTAACCAATAGTTACATGAAATGAATAGGATTGCTATCATCTTCACCGTGCTGGCCTTGTCATTAACTTCATGTATCGAGGACATGATTTGTATTAACGGTAATGGAATCATTGAAACCGAATCCCGTAATACATCATCATTCAACCAGATAGAAAATACTACCGTAGCTGATGTTATCTACAGACAGTCAGACGAGGTGACCATAACTGTCGTAGCCGAATCAAATTTACTGGGTCATATCGTTACCGAAAACACTAACGGCAATCTCAAGATCAGAACAGATAGCTGGAATACCTGTCTGGATTACAATGAGCGGCCTGTCATTACGGTAACATCACCTTCGTTGAAGAATATTGAGTTAAGCGGATCGGGAAACATATTTGCAGACATAATGTCGGGTAACTCGTTAATTATTAAACTCAGCGGCTCAGGAAAAGTTGAAGTTGAAAGTCTTTCATGCAATGACCTTTCAGTGATAATTTCAGGATCCGGTGATATTGAAATCTCTGAGGCATTCTGCGAGGATGCCGATTTTAACCTGAGCGGCTCAGGAGACATGGATATCAGTGGAACTTGTGATAAAGGTCATTTCAGGATTTCGGGCAGCGGAGATATCAATGCCGATGAATTTCAACTTAATAATGCTACAGAAACTATATCCGGCTCAGGGGATATTTTCACCTTTGTCACAAACAGCCTGACAGCAGCCATCTCCGGAAGCGGGAACATTTACCTGAAAGGAGATCCAACCATAAATCAGTCTATCTCCGGATCGGGCAGAATTATTAAATATTAAATGAGGGTCGGTAATCATACATAAAAAGTTAACAATAATTTATTTCAATCTCAGTATCTTAATAATAAATAAGTTGACTTTAAATTCTGTTGACCCCTTTATTCTTGAAACATCTCACTTACCCCCTTTCTTATTTCCCCCACGGGGGAAATGATTCCTCAATTGAAACCTTCTGCACTTAAAGGGGGAAGGTTAGGGAAGGGGGTATAAACAATAAAAAATAAGAGTTTTATTCATCATTGCCGATAGCCATTAAATATTAAGAGGACAATTTCTAACTGCTGCTATCCAACTCGTTCCCGAATAACGATTACAATTTACCCAGGTCCGGGATTCAACCTGTTCTGTCACCCTTTTCACCCCGGGCTGAGACATCCCGTCAAATAGATTTGACTTTGCCTTAATTGCGGTGTAAATTTGTTTTAACAGTCAGGCAGGTTAACAATCAGTTATTTAAAACATCCATATGGAGAACTTAGATGTTGGTGATATTTTGATGTTACTGGGCACAATTTTCAGCCTGGTTGTTTCCTACTATTGCGTCAAAAAAGCAGAAAAACTTAACCGCAGCAGATTCGGATGGGCTTTATTCGGCTTCTGCCTTCCGCTTATTGCGGTTATTGTTGTGCAATTCATGAAGCCCCGGGCGGTATCATAAACTCCGTATCGGGTTCTTTTTATTAGGCTATCGCATTAAAAGGACAGTGCAATTCCAAGACGGTAGGGAGCCATAATATGGTTTCCTCCGGCGTTGTTCCAGGTCCAGCCGGTATAGAAAAGATCGTTTATTTCGGGGTTTGCAACAGGTGATGCCCCTTCCCCAAACACGGTAAGGATGAACAAGTCCTGGTTATTGGTGCCTCCTTTTATGTGAAAATCAATCCCGACAGCATATGTGAGTCCACCCACATAGCCTTCATCACTTCCCCATGTGCTGCTTTTGTCCTTATTCAGAAAGTTGCATTGCCAGGAATAATAACCATAATACAATCCAAACCAGGGCTGGAAGTTCCTGATATCCTTTCCATACTTCAGTCCAAGCTTGAATCCTGTGCTTGTCATGTTCATAAATACATCATCCTGCGCCCACGCCGGAGTAAAATGATCCAAATAATCCATCATCTCAAAAACCCATTCGCTTGTACTTTGAACGCCATTTTCAGCCACAAGCCTTTTGTAAGTGCTGTATGTGCCATCAAGAACTAGTCTCAAGCCAGGCATGAGTGTGTAATCAATGGCAACACCAAAACCATAACCCCCTTCACTGGGATCAAGATCATAGCCTCCCGAGGGCTGCATCGGAACGGCTACATGAGGTGCATAGGGCAGATGGGCCGTAAATGAACTGCAGAATTTCTTCAATTTGATATCAGGATCCTGTGTTGCCTGAATTGTATCAGCAGGATTCTGTGATACCTCTGTGACAGGTGCCATGGCAGCACAGCCCATAATTAAAATAAAAATGATTGCAAAGCTTATTGCAATCACCAGACTTCTGACTTTTCCCATTTTCAAATTATTATTATGACTAACTCATTTAACGGAGCCCCAGGTCTTTTATTACTGACAAAAAATGTTGCCGTGAT
This sequence comes from Bacteroidales bacterium, assembly GCA_016936695.1. GTDB lineage: Bacteria > Bacteroidota > Bacteroidia > Bacteroidales > VadinHA17 > LD21. The sequence continues at coordinate 27,504 of JAFGXK010000242.1, forward strand.
TACTGATTGCAAATTGCCCCTTAAAAAGCACAATATCAACAGTGATTCTGGCTAAAGTACCTTCCCTGGTATTCAGGGATGTTGTGGGCCAGCTGCAATATCCGGACTATGCTTGTTAATGATAATTACTTTTATTCGTCCTTCAGGTATTCCAGTATATCTCCCGGCTGACATTCCAGTGCTTCGCAAATAGCTTCCAACGTGGTAAATCTTATAGCTTTTGCCTTGCCGGTTTTTAGTATGGAAAGATTTGACAGATTAAGTCCTACTTTATCTGAGAGTTCATTCAATGACATTTTTCGTTTAGCCATCATTACGTCCAGATTAACTACTATGGGCATGAGCTATATTGTTAAATCGTTTTCATTCTGAATTTCAAGTCCCTTTTTGAAAATAGTCGCAATAACATAGACTACGGCCGCCATCAAAATAAAGGCCTGACTGTCTACCCAAAACTGATCCAG
>JAFGXK010000243.1 GCA_016936695.1 Bacteroidales bacterium
AAGATGGGCTGGTATAGTAGGTGCCTATAATGCTTTGAGAGCAAGGGGAATCAGGACAAACCGGTTCAAACTTAAACCTGCTTATCAGTGTCGCGATCTTGATGAAATGTGGGCTGGACTCAGACTTATCGAGCTTAAACCCGACTTAAAAATACTGGTTACCGGCAAAGGACGAGTGGCCAGCGGAGCAATGGAAACGCTCAATGTCTGTAACCTGGTACAGGTTTCACCCGAGGATTTCCTGAATCGCGAATTTGATGTGCCTGTTGTTTGCCAGATCGGGCCTGAACATTACGTAAGGCATAAAGACAACCGTTCGTTCAATTACGGGCATTTCTTAAATCACCCGTCAAGTTATGTGTCATCATTCCTGCCCTTTACTAAGATTACGGATATTCTTATTACCGGCCATTTCTGGGATCCCCGGTCTCCTGTATTCTTTACCCGGAACGATATGAAACAGAACGACTTCAGGCTCAGTGTCATTGCTGATATCAGCTGTGACATTAACGGCCCGGTACCTTCAACTCTGAGAGCCACCACTATCTCCGATCCTTTTTATGGATACAACCCTTTCCTTGAAATGGAGGAACCGGCATTTACAAGACCTTCAAATATTACCGTGATGTCGATAGACAACCTGCCGGGCGAACTTCCCCGTGACGCCTCTCACGATTTCGGAATTCAGCTGATGAGGAATGCCCTGCACGACCTTTTTACAAACGCCGGCAGTCCTATGATTAACCGGGCAACTATTTTGCAGAATGGAAAACTAACACCTGAATTTGATTACCTTAAAGATTACCTTAATTTTGAGAGCTAAGAATAAAATTTAGATCCATTAAAGGCAAAAGACAAAAAAATTATCATATTGCCTGTAGGGTAATTAAACTGATTTTATATTTTTACCTTTTATTTTTTCTTGATGAAGATCACCTTTCTCGGGCCAGCATATCCCTACAGGGGAGGTATAGCCACTTTCAATGAAAGGCTTGCACGTCAGTTTATCTTGGAATGCAAGGAAGTGGATATACGTACCTTTTCCCTGCAGTTTCCTGAATTTTTCTTCCCGGGAAAGACTCAGTATACCGGGAATCCCCCGCCACAGGACCTGAGGATCAAACGGGAAATAAATACTATAAATCCGATAAACTGGCTGAGGATAGGTAACAAACTAAAAAAGGAGAAAACCGACATTCTGCTTATTAGATACTGGACACCATTCCTTGCTCCCTGCCTTGGAACGGTGGCACGAATAGTGAGATCAAATAAATACACTGTTGTCATATCACTTGTGGATAATGCCATTCCTCATGAACCACATTTTGGTGACCGACTCCTTACAAAATACTTCATGAACAGTATCGACGGCGCTGCAGTTCTGTCAGATACGGTCCGTTTAGATGTTGCCGGATTCAGGAACGATATCCCGGTTAGTGTCGCTCCCCATCCCCTGTTCGACAATTACGGGAAAAAAATCAGCCGCGGGGAGGCTCTTGATGCTCTGAAGCTCGACCCGGACTTTTCATACCTTCTTTTCTTCGGTTTCATCAGGGATTACAAGGGTCTCGATATTCTTCTGAAGGCTTTATCACATCCGGATTTGAGAAACAGAAAGCTTAAGCTTCTGGTTGCAGGAGAATTCTATGAGAACGAAGCATCATACAGAAAACTGGCCATTGAATCAGGAGTCGGGAACGATGTTGTATTTTTCAACCGGTTTATTGACGACGAGGAGGTTAAGCTGTTCTTCTGCGCTGCCGACCTTGTGGTGCAACCTTATAAAACAGCTTCACAAAGCGGGGTTACCCAGATAGCCTATCATTTCGACAAACCCATGCTGGTAACCGACGTGGGAGGATTAAAGGAAACTGTACCGCATGAAAAATGCGGATATGTCGTGCAGCCTGAACCGGATGATATCGCCAGAGCAATAGTTGACTACTTAGACAACAACCGAAAAGAACCATTCACTGAATGCGTCATGAAAGAAAAACTGAAGTTCTCATGGAGCAGGATGACCGATGCGATTACCGAGGTTTTTTACCGCTGTCTACTTAAACAACTGATAAAAGCGTTATAACAATGTTATAACATGTGTTATAACATTGTTATAACGAAGAATATTCCTAAAAGTTTTTTATCTATTTGTAAGTCAGATATTTATTTTATCCTTGATGAGGTAATTGTTCCTTTCTGATGAATTGCGGTTTATGAGCTCCCCCAGGAATCCGGTAAGAAAAAGAACTGATCCTATTATCATAACAGTCAGAGCAATATAAAAATAGGGGCTGTCGGTCACAAGCGGCGCCCTGACATTGTTGTGCAGGGATAATAGTTTCCTGATTCCCAGATATCCGGCCATGATGAAACCTATAAAGAACATCAGGGATCCGAGCGATCCGAAAAGATGCATCGGGCTCTTTCCGAAACGGGTTATAAAACCTATAGTGACGAGATCGAGGTAACCTTTTATGAACCTGTCGATTCCATATTTTGAACTGCCATATTTTCTGGCGCGGTGCTCTACCACTTTCTCGCCGATCCTGCTGAATCCTGCCTTGCTTGCAAGCATAGGTATATATCTGTGCATTTCACCGTAAACCTCGATGCCCTTAACAACCTCATTCCTGTAAGCCTTAAGTCCGCAATTGAAATCATGAAGCCTGATACCTGAAAACATACGGGCCGTCAGGTTGTATATCCTGCTTGTACAAAGTTTTATGAATGGATCATACCTTTTTTTCTTCCACCCCGAAACAAGGTCATATCCATCTTCTTTTATCATCTTCACCAGGGCGGGGATCTCATCAGGGCTGTCCTGAAGATCTGAATCCATAGTGATCACTACATCTCCAGCGGCCTCCGCAAACCCTGAATGCAGCGCAGCAGCTTTCCCATAGTTTCTCCTGAAACGTATCCCTCTTACAGCCTTGTTATTATACGATAGTTCCCTGATTGTATTCCATGATGAGTCGGAACTGCCGTCGTCAACAAAAATTATTTCATAACTGAGATTGCTGTCTGTACAAACCTTTACAAGCCAGCGTTCCAGTTCCGGAAGTGACTCTTCTTCATTGTATACGGGGATAACAACAGAAACGTCCATATAAATTTTATTATCTTACATCGCCAGAATCGATGAGGGGATTCCCTTCATTCTTGACAAAGATCCCGATTATCAGCGACATAATGAGTCCGTACAGCATGTTTGACAACAAGCTCATTGGT
>JAFGXK010000244.1 GCA_016936695.1 Bacteroidales bacterium
GTCGAGGTCAGACAGGACCTTCTCGACAGTCCTGTTCAACTGCTCCTCATTGTAGTCGCCGAAACACAGCCTGGCATTGAAATACATGTTCTGGTAAACTGTCAGCTCTTCAATGAGCATGTCGTCCTGGGGGACGAAACCGATAAGCCCGGAAAGGTTTTCTGCCTCGCTGTTGAGATCATATCCGTTGATTAGGATATTTCCTGATGTGGGTTTGGTTTTCCCGTGAAGAAGGTTCAGCATGGTAGTCTTTCCGACGCCGCTTCCTCCCATCAGCCCGACAAGATTGCCCGACTCGATGTGAAAATTCATTTTTCTTACACCGTTGTCGGAATTCTTGAACAGGAATTCAATTTCCTTTCCCTCAAAAACTATTTTCTCAGGGAATTTCCTGGAAACGAACTTCTTGAAAATCCGGGAATAGTAAATAGGTTCAATCCCCTGACCTTTTATGTTCACTCCTCTTTCGAGCAAATAGGGTCTGCAGGCTATAATATCCCTTCCCTTGAAGTAAAGAGTCAGCGATCCGTCGTAAGTAAAGATAAGCGATCCGGTGCTTTCGATATGAAGAAAAAACATATGCCCCTTGAATCCCTTTACCCTGATATGCCTCCAGCTATCGTAGTTCTTAAAGGAATTGGCCCATAATTTCGGATTTTCATTTTCTATTACCAGCAAGCAGTCGGGAGTGACCTCATCATAAGTCCTGCCTATCATGAATGCAACTGCATTCTCGTATTCCTTCTTTGAGATATTGAAGGTGCGGGAGACAATATCGACAATAGTTTTTTCCTGTTCGGATATGGTTCCATCCTCGAATGCGAACTCCAGAAGCTGAAGAAATACAACCATCCTTTCCTCAAGGAACAAGCCCTTCTTTATCTGACGGCAGATATTGGTTATCTGGAAAGTTATAAGGGAGTCTTCATCTGACAATTCGGTCTTGTCGACGGTTTTGAGTTCATTTGAATAAAACTCGAGGTTATTTTCAAAAAGGGAATAATACTCCTCTTCCAGTTCCCTGTTAAGATATCTCCTGAGGTAACTTCGGAGAATCTTTTTGCCTCTGGAGGAGATCCCTCCGGGATTGACGGTGGAAACAATGGCAAAGATATGTATCAGAGCCAGGAGTACAGATTCCCTCATAAAAAATTGCTATCAAAAAAAGACCGCAAAATGAATCCATTTGCGGTCATTATGGTATGCTGGAATAATTAAATTATTTGACTTCTTATTGTTTCTATGGCGTTGGTTATATCGATGATATTCTGGTTAGTAAGGCTTGTAGTAAGTCCTTCATAGACCTTCCTTATAGGTTCCAGCTTGTCGACGAATTCCTTAACGTTCTGATCGGTTAAATATGGTTCGGTAATTTCGAGGAACAGGTCGAATGATTCCTTCTGCTCAATAAGGACCCTTGAAATGCCTGCAACCTGATATGCAGCTTCAGAAACGTGTGTCGTAAGATACATTCCTTCGACCCATGCGCCGCCGACAACAAGAAGGGCAAGTCCCTGCTGGTCATTCTGGCTTAGGTAGGCATATGTTTTGTCAAAGGCTTCGGTAAGGATGCTTACCAGTTCCTCCTTCTGGTCCTGATTCTTGCGGATCCTGTCATAAAGATTCTCATCATAGATCTGCGACATGTTCAACTCATTCGCCAGCGACCTGATGGCATCGAGGTAGTTAAGTACCTCCTGCTGCATGTTGTACAAAGTAGCATAGCTCAGATCGGCCCCGAAAACTCCCATATTTATCGCTTTTCCCGAACTGGTCAGATATTTCCTGGCATTGGCGACAGGATTTGCTATACCCATAATATATCCGACTTCAAGTTCTGAAAGCATCTTGATAACTTCAGCCGAAGTCGGCAGAGGATAGACATTTTTTTCAATCTCCTGTTCCAGCATCTGAACCTGTTCTATTTCCTGATCCTTCTCACTGGGTTTTGCCTTCTCAGCCTTGTTTTTACACGAATTCAGTCCACTGAATGACAAGATCAGCATAGGGATAATGATAACAGCTATAGCCTTTTTCATTGTGATAGGTTTAAAGTTAAAATCTACTCTGAAAGCGATCATAAAAATAGTAAATAATATTAAAATACGCCTACCGCTACAATCTATTTTACAAATTCATTCACTTAAACATCATTCGATCACCGGAATTAAGTTTTCCGCTTTGTCCTCTATTGCAGGAATCAGAGAGACGGATATATTACCGGACGGGTAAAGGCTATTTTAATTATCTTTGAGCCCCTGAAACATATTCATTTCAGATGAATTGGAATTTTGATGAAGAGGTCGCAAGGGAAAGGACCAACTGCGTGAAATTTGACCTCAGAAAGAATGTTTTTGGATCCGCCGATGTCATTCCGATGTGGGTTGCCGACATGGATTTCAGGACTCCTGATTTCATAATAAACGCCCTCAGGGAGAGGCTCAGCCATGAGGTGATGGGCTACACCTTTCATCCACGTGAATATTTTACCTCGATAGCGGAATGGCTTCGCACCATGCATGGATGGGAGGTAAGCGAGGACTGGATCTGCTTCTGTCCGGGAATAGTGCCTGCCCTTAACCTGTGTACTCTTGCGTATACCCGTCCCGGCGACTCAATAGTCATCCAGCCTCCGGTTTACACTCCATTCTTTGATGCAGTCGAGAATCACGGCAGGAACCTCATCCTTAACCAGCTTGTGTTCAGCGAGGGCAAATGGCGGATGGACCTTGATTCGCTTCGCAGAATTATTACCCCGGAAACAAGGATGATTATCCTTTCCAATCCGCACAACCCGGTCGGAAGGTCGTGGGATACTGAAGAACTCAGGGAATTGGCTGGGATATGCATTGAAAACCATATACTTATCCTGTCGGATGAGATCCACTGCGACCTTGTCCTTCCTGGGTACAAACACACTCCGGTTGCAAAGCTCTCCTCCCCGATATCTGCAATAACAGTAACATGCCTTGCTCCAAGCAAGACGTTCAATGTGGCAGGTCTTTCGACATCTTCCGTGGTCATCTCCAATCCTGTTCTCCGGAAATACTTCAAGTCGAAAATAGATCATCTTCATATCGGAAACGGAAATATATTCGGAACCGTATCGTCCGTAGCCGCCTATTCGGAAGGCCGGGAATGGCTTTCCAAACTGCTGGAATATATAGATGGTAATGTCAGCAGTGTGATGGACTACTGCAGGGAATTCATACCCGAAATCATTCCATTCCGGCCGGAGGCCACTTACATGATCTGGCTCGATTGCAGAAAGCTAGGCATGACCGGGAAGGAACTGAATGAGTTTTTCGTCAGCAAGGCAGGGGTAGGGCTGAATGAAGGTTCAGCCTTCGGACACGGAGGAGAAGGTTTCATGAGAATGAACCTGGGAACCACCCGGCTCAGGATAACGAAGGCGATGGAGCAGATACGCAAAGCAGTTGAATCTATAAGATAAGCTTAAGTCAGATGAAAAACAGGATAAGAATAAAACTCACACTGGAGGATGGTACCATATTTCATGGATGGTCGTTCGGAGCGCCTGTTGCGGCAGCCGGCGAGGTTGTATTCAACACGGCCATGACAGGTTATCCGGAAAGCCTCACCGACCCCTCGTACAAAGGGCAGATACTTTGCCTGACCTATCCGCTTGTTGGCAATTATGGTGCACCAGCATTAAGCGAGGAAAATAACCTTTATAGTTTTTATGAATCCTCATCAATCCATATCTCAGGGCTGATAGTATCTGATTACTCATCGGATTACAGTCACTGGAATGCTAACGAGAGCCTGGGCGACTGGCTTGGGCGGAATAATATTCCCGGAGTTTACGGCATCGACACCAGGGCGCTTACAAAAAGGATAAGGGAAAAAGGGGTGATGCTGGGGAAACTGGAACCTGAAGGTGCCGTGACAGACTTTTACGATCCCAACAAGACCAACCTGGTAGCCGGGGTGAGCACCAGGGAGATAAAGAGATATGGTTCGGGAAAATACAGGATAATGCTTGTCGACTGCGGAGTCAAGTATAATATAATAAGGAATCTTCTGAAAAGGGATACCACAATTATCAGGGTACCCTGGGATTATAATTACAGCAAGGAAGAATACGACGGGCTTTTCCTTACAAACGGTCCGGGCGATCCCAAAATGTGCTCCACAACAATTGAACACATAGCTTGTTCATTTTCAGGCACAAAGCCAATTTTCGGGATTTGCCTTGGCAACCAGCTGATGGCGCTCGCCTCGGGAGCCGATACCTATAAACTTAAATACGGACACAGAAGTCATAACCAGCCGGTGATCAGGGCAGGCACGGAAAAAGCCTACATCACTTCACAGAATCACGGTTATGCAGTCGATAATGAAACCCTTCCGGCCGACTGGGAACCTCTCTTTATCAATCTGAACGACAACACCAATGAAGGTATGCGTCACAGGACAAAGCCGTTTTTCTCAACTCAGTTCCATCCTGAGGCGTCAGGCGGACCGACCGACACTGATTTCCTGTTTGATGAATTCATTGAAAACATCAGGCTCTCTATGCAATAGAACATGCACCATGGCAATGTGCGTCTGCATTGATCGGGCAGCTGATACCCTTCCGTTTATTTCAATTTTAACATCGCTGCAATAAGTTCTCCTGATTGTAATGAGTTAAAGCATTTCATCCTTTCCAGGAATAACTTCCCCACTTCTTCGTTGCAAAGATTTCCGATACTGCCTTCATGGATATATTCAGACAAGGATGTAATCTCAAATACCTTCTTCCCTATCATTGATGAAACTGCTTTATAAGCATCGCGGAAAGGGACACCCTCCTTGACAAGCCTGTTGGCTTCCTCCGTGCTGTAAATCTGATTATATAGAGGATTACCGGCAATGTTGTCATTTATCTTAATGTTTTCAAGCATCACTGCAGCCATGTCAATACATTCGTTGATCTCGGAAAATGCATTGAATATCAATTGCTTCAACAACTGAAGGTCCCTGTTGTATCCCGATGGCAACCCTGTGACAAGCATGGAAACCTGAGCGGGGAGCGACTGGAGGATATGTGTTCTGCCCCTGATAAGTTCAAAAGCATCCGGATTTCTCTTCTGGGGCATTATGCTCGATCCGGTAATGAATTCGTCGGGAAAATCGACAAACCTGAACTCTGCCGTCATAAAAAGACAAACTTCATCAGAGAATCTGGCAAGAGTCTGAGCTGCTGAAGCAATTGCTGATGCAACTGCGAGCTCGGCCTTGCCCCGGCTGAGGCTGGCATAAGCGGAGTTATAAAGCAGACTGCTGAACTCAAGAAGTTCCGTAGTGAGTTTTCTGTCGATCGGCAGTGATGTTCCGTAACCCGCACCCGTTCCGAGTGGATTGCGGTCAATTACAGCCCTGGCCGACCCGAGGATAAGAAGGTCGTCAGCAAGTGCCTCAGCCCAGGAGCCGAACCAGAGTCCGAATGACGACACCATTGCCGGTTGCATGTGGGTATAACCCGGGATCAGTTTATCCTTGTGCTGTTCGCTGAGCTCCTGAAGTTTATTGAACAATCGCTCGAGATTCATGGCAAGGGCATCGATCGCATTTCGGGTCCACAGCCTCAGGTCGACCAGCACCTGGTCGTTCCTCGACCTGCCGGTATGTATCTTTTTACCGGTATCGCCGATCAGATCGGTAAGCTCCTTTTCAACCTGCGAATGAATATCCTCAACGCCCTCCTCTATTATGAGATCTCCTTTCACGGCTTTTTCGTAGAGTGCCGCAAGTCCCCTTAGAAGTTCATCCTTTTCTGCCGTTGTTATCAGGCCTGTTTTGCCAAGCATGATCGAGTGAGCCATCGATCCGGCAATATCCCAGTCAGCAAGACGCAGATCCGCAGTCCTGTCGCCAGCCGAGGTGAATTCTATCACCCTTGGATCGGGAACAGCGTCTTTTTTCCAGAGTTTCATCTTTTAAGATAATTAACTCGGTTAACTTATTCCTGTATCAGTGTTTTTTGCTTGCTTCAATTATAGCGCGGTGGGCCATAAGCCTTATAGCATTGATCCTTATGAAACCCTTGCTGTCAGTCTGGTCGAAGCCTCCTTCGATATCCATGCTCGAGAGTTCCTTGTTATAGAGCGACGAAGGGGATTCTCTTCCTTCGATTATAACATTGCCCTTGTACAGGCAGAGATGAACGCTTCCGTCAATAAGCTCCTGGCTCTTCTCGATTGCAGCCATGAGAAAATCCATTTCGGGACTGAACCAGAATCCGTAATAGATCAGTTCCGCGAACTTTGGTGTCAGCATATTCCTCAGTCTCATCACCTCCCTGTCCATGGCCACCCCTTCCAGGTCCATGTGTGCAATGTGGAGCACAGTTGCTGCCGGAGTCTCATAAACACCCCTCGATTTAATACCTACAAAGCGGTTTTCGACCATGTCGAGCAGGCCGATTCCGTTAAGGCCTGCAAGTTCATTAAGATATACATACATCTGGTAGGGGTCTTCCTTTATGGTTCCGTCCTCCTTATTTATAAGCTTTACCGGAACACCGTTCTTAAAATGGATTGCCAGCCTGGTCTCCTTGTCGGGTGCATCCTGCGGCATCACCATTTTCTCGAGAATACTTTTCCGGGCAGTATACATCGGATCCTCCAGAATACCTGCCTCATGGCTGATATGCATCAGGTTGTCATCCTCACTGTAGGGTTTATCGATACTGGCTTTTACGGGAATATTTTTCTCAGCGGCATATTTAAGGAGATCAGTCCGGCCCTTGAATTTTTCAAGGAATTCCCTGTCTTTCCAGGGAGCAATCACTTTAATATCCGGTTTCAGGGCATAATAGCAAAGTTCAAATCTGACCTGGTCGTTCCCTTTTCCGGTGGCGCCATGTGCAACGCAATTTGCACCCTCGCTGACAGCGGCTTCAATCTGTTTCATTGCAATCAGTGGTCTTGCAAGAGCTGTACCGAGGAGGTACCTTCCTTCATATACTGCATTCCCCATTATTGCCTTTAAAACGTAGTTCTCAACAAATTCCTTCTTAAGGTCGGCAATTATGACCTTTGAAGCGCCCAGGATAAGGGCTTTCTTCCTGCATTCCTCAAAATTATCAGCCTGGCCCACGTCGGCAACAAATGCAATAACCTCATAATCCTTCTCTATCAACCACTTCAGGATAACCGAAGTATCCAGGCCGCCGCTGTATGCAAGCACAACTTTCTCTTTCATCGTTCTGTTTCTATTAGGTACTTTAATTTAAATATTGAATTTTCTTTTGGGATTGACTTCCGGAGTTTGCGGCCTGATATTGCCATGGAGCCCCGGCATTATCAGCTCAAGGCAGTTATGAAGCTGTTTCAGGCTGATACCGTTTCTCGGAATAACCAGAATTGTATCATCCCCGGCTATAGTCCCGGCAATTTCATATCTGCGTGAATTATCAATAAAATATGCAGTTGCATTTGCATGTCCGGGTATCGTGCGAATAACCATCAGTCCTTTTGCCTCAACAATTTCACTGATAACCGTTAACATGTTCATCCGCGAACCAGATTCTCCCTGCGAGGGATTTGAACTGGTAAGTGAATACCTGTAAGCTCCTTCACCGTCGGGTATCCTGCTGACGCCCAGCTGCCGAAGGTCGCGCGACAATGTGGCCTGGGTGCAGATTAACCCGTTCCCTTTCAATTTCTTAAGTAAGGCTTCCTGGGAGGAGATTTTCTCCCCGGCTATAATTTTTTCAATCGCCAGGAGCCTTAATGTTTTCTGCATATTTATGCAATTTTTTTGCAAATATATACATATTTTTTATTCTGAGATCATATTTGGAAATTTGTTATATTTTTGTTGCCTAAAATGCGCCAATGAGAGATGATATAAAGAAGGTGGTCATCCTTGGATCAGGAGCGCTCAAGATAGGAGAAGCCGGGGAGTTTGACTATTCCGGTTCCCAGGCCCTCAAAGCCTTAAAGGAAGAGGGTATCGAGACCATCCTGATAAATCCAAACATCGCAACAGTTCAGACTTCAGAAGAGCTTGCCGGGAAAATCTATTTCCTGCCTGTTACCCCTTATTTTGTTGAAAAGGTTATAGCAAGGGAGGCTCCCGACGGCATATTGCTTTCGTTCGGGGGGCAGACGGCGCTGAACTGCGGAACCGAGTTATACAGGAGGGGAGTGTTTGAGAAGTACAACGTGAAAGTGCTGGGTACTCCGGTCGCGGCAATAATCGACACTGAGGACAGGGAGCTTTTTGTGAGGAAGCTCGACGAGATCGGGATCCTTACACCGAAAAGCATAGCTACAGGTAGCATTGATGAGGCTGTTGAAGCAGCAGGGAAGCTGGGATTTCCCGTGATCATAAGGGCAGCATTCACTCTTGGAGGTCAGGGAAGCGGTTTTGCAGCCAATAATGACGAATTACGGGCCCTTGCATCCAAGGCCTTCTCCTATGCCGGTCAGATCCTGATAGAGGAATCGCTGAAAGGCTGGAAGGAAGTTGAATATGAAGTAGTAAGGGACAGGTTTGACAATTGCATCACAGTGTGCAACATGGAAAACTTCGATCCCCTTGGCATTCACACCGGCGAAAGCATAGTGGTTGCTCCATCGCAGACTCTTACGAACAGTGAATTTCACAAGCTGAGGGAACTATCCATCAGAATAATCCGCCATATAGGAATAGTAGGTGAATGCAATGTTCAGTATGCACTCTCGCCCGATTCCGAGGATTACCGGGTTATTGAAGTCAATGCCCGTCTTTCGCGCTCCAGCGCCCTTGCCTCCAAGGCAACTGGTTATCCGCTGGCTTTCATTGCAGCAAAGCTCGGATTGGGTTACGGGCTGCATGAGCTTAAGAACAATGTAACCGGAAAGACAAGCGCCTGTTTCGAACCTGCTCTCGATTATATAGTCTGCAAGGTGCCACGGTGGGACCTCAACAAGTTCAAAGGTGTTTCGCATCTCATCGGCAGCAGCATGAAAAGCGTCGGAGAAGTAATGGCGATAGGAAGGTCGTTCGAGGAGGTGATTCAGAAGGCCCTTAGGATGATAGGCCAGGGGATGCATGGATTCACAGGTAACCTCAAGCTGGGATTCAATGATCTCGAAAAAGAGCTTGCCGAGCCGACCGACATGAGGATCTTTGTAATTGCCGAGGCTCTTGAGAAAGGAATCTCGGTCGAAAGGATACATGAACTGACAAAAATTGACCTTTGGTTCCTTTACAAACTGAAAAATATTATTTCGATTAAAGAAGAACTCTGCAGTCACGATTCCCTCGAATCAATACCTTCAGAACTTTTGATTCAATCCAAGGTCTTCGGTTTCAGCGACTTTCAGATAGCCAGGCATGTCCTTAAGTCAGGCACGTCAGCGATCCACAGCGATCTCCTCAGGGTTCGTGAATACCGTAAAAAACTGGGCATAGTTCCTTATGTAAAACAGATCGATACCCTGGCAGCCGAATATCCTGCAGTAACCAATTACCTGTATCTTACCTATGCCGGTTGTGAGCACGATATACCATTTGACAAAGACGGGAAATCTATAATTGTTCTCGGTTCTGGTGCCTACCGCATAGGTTCGAGCGTGGAGTTCGACTGGTGTTCGGTGAATGCTGCCGATACCATCAGGAAAGAAGGATTGAGATCGGTTATGATAAACTACAATCCGGAAACCGTAAGCACCGACTATGACACTTGCGACAGGCTTTACTTCGATGAATTGACTTTTGAAAGGGTTCTCGACATCGTCGACCTTGAAGCACCCAAAGGGGTGATAGTCTCGATGGGCGGACAGATACCCAACAATCTGGCAATGCGTCTGCATGAACTAAATATTCCGGTTCCCGGGACCTCTCCCCTTTCGATCGACAGAGCTGAAAACCGTCACCTTTTCTCTTCGATGTGCGACATGCTTTCTGTCGATCAGCCCCGGTGGAAAGAGCTTTCGTCGACCAACGACATCTTTGAGTTCATCGACAGGATAGGCTTCCCCGTCCTTATCAGGCCTTCATACGTTCTATCGGGTGCTGCAATGAATGTGGTCTCCAACAAAAATGAGCTTGTTCATTATCTCGATCTGGCCACACGGGTATCCAAGCAATATCCGGTTGTGGTTTCAGAGTTTATAGAAAACGCCAAGGAAATTGAAATAGATGCCGTTGCACGCGATGGTGAGATAATGGCCTATGCAATTAGCGAGCATGTGGAGTTTGCAGGAGTCCATTCGGGTGATGCCACAATGGTCTTTCCCGCGCAGAAGATTTATTTCGAGACTGTCAGGAGGATCAAGCGCATCACAAGGCAGATCTCGAAGGAGCTAAACATTACAGGACCTTTCAATATACAGTTCCTTGCCAGGGACAATGATATAAAAGTGATCGAGTGCAACCTCAGGGCAAGCCGCAGCATGCCGTTCGTCTCAAAGGTACTCAGGACGAACCTGATCGAACTTGCCACAAAAGTTATGCTCGGAATACCTGTCGAAAAGCCTCATAAATCGGTGTTTGAACTTGATTATGTGGGGGTCAAGGCTCCTCAGTTCAGTTTTTCGAGACTCGCCAAGGCCGATCCGGTTCTCGGAGTCGACATGGCTTCAACAGGAGAAGTTGGCTGTATTGGTGAGGGCTTTTATGAGGCAATCCTGAAAGCCATGTTTTCGGTAGGTTACAGGGTTCCCGGTAAAAGCATCCTGCTTTCCACCGGACCAGCCAGGTCGAAAGTTGAACTGCTGAACAGCGCAAGGGCACTCCGCGAAAAAGGACATAAGTTGTATGCAACAAGGGGAACCTGCGAATTCCTCACGAATGCCGGGATTGAAGCCGAGGTTGCATACTGGCCTGATGAAGACAAATCGCCGAACACAATTGAACTTATAAGAAGCAGGGAAGTCGACCTGGTGGTAAACATCCCCAAGGATCTTTCGGCTACTGAACTTAACAACGATTACTCGATAAGACGCCACGCCGTCGATTTCAATGTCCCGCTCCTCACAAATGCCAGGCTTGCCAGCGCGTTCATTCTTGCCTTTTGCAGGATGAGTATGGAGGACCTGAAGATAAAGAGCTGGGATGAATACAAATAGAAACACGCGGAGCAGAAATGGAATGGTTTTTCCTGATAATACTGATCCCGTACCTTTACCATATTTTCAGGATATGGAAGGCCCTTTCAGGAATAGAACCTTTCAGAAGCGTTAAGGAATCCTGTCTTTTCATGTCAGTGATCATCGCCTGTCATAACGAAGAAGAAGATCTGCCCCGTTTGCTTGCTGATCTCTCAGTTCAGGAATATAATCAGGATCTGTTCGAGGTCATTGTTGTTGATGACAACTCAACCGACACAACCGCCGAAACTGCCCTATCACTTAAGGAAATAAAAAACTTAAGGATAATCATAAACAGGGGAAAGGGTAAGAAGCAGGCGATAAGGACCGGGGTTGAAGCATCAGCAGGATCGTTTGCAGTGACAACCGATGCAGATTGCAGGGTCGGCAGGAAGTGGCTGAAGACCATTGCCTCCTTCGCTGAAGAGAAACATCCGGTGATGACTATCAATCCTGTAATTATAAATACAGGCAGGGGGTTCTTCAACAAGTTTCAGGAGCTTGAGTTCCTGAGTCTTCAGGGGATAACTGCCGGAACAGCAGTTCTGGGAGATCCTGTCATGTGCAACGGGGCAAACCTGGGAATATCAAAAGAAGCCTGGCTGAGAAATGCCGGCCGTCTTCATGATGAACTTTTATCGGGGGATGATGTTTTTCTGCTTCACAGTCTGAAATCCGAAGACGGACGGGGAATCATGTGGCTGGAATCGGCGAATGCAGAAGCAGCCACCCGGGGTTCCGGCAAACTGATATCATTCCTTCGTCAGAGAGGAAGATGGATATCCAAGGCGGGGTACTATAGTGATCACTATACCAGGCTTCTGGGAATTGTAACATTTGTTACAATTTTAGCCCAGGTTCTCTTTTTCATGTGGGGGTTCATCAATCCCGGGTTTTTTAAGATATTTGCTGTCTTTACTCTTATCAAATCGATCCCTGATTTCCTTATTCTTCACAACACAACGGGCAGGTATGGCAAAAGGGAACTTCTGAGATGGTTCATCCCGTCCCAGCTTGTTTATCCCCTGTATGTTGTTCTGGTGATACCTTTTTCGTTCCGTGGCAGGTCGGACTGGCAGGGTTAGTTGCCCATTTCCGACAGGAACTTGATCCTCATAAGTCTGATCTCCTCCTCTTCAAACTCATTGCCGAGTTCAGCAATAGCTTCTTCAAGAGAATCGGACTGAGCTTCTTCCCTGAAATATGAAAATATATCGTGCTGGCGTTCCTCGTCTATTACCATATTAATATAGTAGTCGAGGTTAATCCTTGTGCCGTAATTCACAATGGATTCTATTTCAGAGATAAGTTCACTCATTTCCAGTCCTTTTGCTTCAGCAATATCCTCCAGCGGCCGTTTCATGTCGATGCTCTGGATTATATAAACCTTAATTCCGGATTTATTGACGACCGATTTCACTACCATATCGAGCGGTCGGATTATCTCTTTTTCTTCTACATATTTCTTTATTAATTCAACGAACTCACTGCCGTATCTCTGGGCTTTTCCGGCGCCAACTCCCGAAATATTCTGAAGTTCATCAAGGTTTACGGGGTACTGTATGGCCATATCCTCGAGCGAGGGGTCCTGGAAAATGACGAAGGGAGGAACGTTTTTCAGTTTTGATATTTTCTTGCGAAGATCCTTGAGAATGCTGAAAAGTTCTTCATCAACAGCGGCAGTTTTTGCTCCGAAGGCATTTTCCTCATCACTTGTATCAGCGTAGTCGTGATCTTCGGCGAGCATGAAGGAAGTGGGTTTTTCAAGGAAATTCATTCCCTTATCGGTGATTTTGAGCAGTCCGTAGTTCTCGATATCCTTTGTAAGAAATCTTGCAATCAGGGCTTGTCTGATCACCATGTTCCAGTATTTATCGTCTTTTTCTTCTCCGACCCCGAACATTTCAAGCTTATGATGCTTATACGACTTTATGGCAGAGGTTACTTTTCCCGAAAGGATATTTGAAATATGGTCGGCTTTGAATTTTTCCTTGACTGCCAGCACGGTTTCGAGTACACTTACAACAGCTTCGCTTCCCTCGAACTGGGATTTCGGGTGGAGACAGTTATCGCAGGCTTCGCAGTTTTCGGCCGGGTATTCCTCCCCGAAATAATGAAGAAGCAGTTTACGTCTGCACACGGATGATTCGGCATAGGAGACTGTTTCGAGCAGCAGCTGCTTGCCTATTTCCTGTTCGGCGATAGGTTTTCCCTGCATGAATTTCTCGAGCTTCAGAATATCATTATAACTGTAGTAGGCAATGCAGTTACCCTCACCCCCGTCGCGGCCTGCCCTTCCTGTTTCCTGGTAGTATCCCTCGAGGCTCTTTGGAATATCATAATGGATGACAAAACGGACGTCGGGCTTATCGATTCCCATACCAAATGCTATGGTAGCAACAATGATATCCGCTTCTTCCATCAGGAATTTATCCTGGTTGGCAGTTCGGGTTGCAGAATCCATCCCGGCGTGATACGGAAGTGCTTTTATTCCGTTAACCTTAAGATTTTCGGCAAGTTCCTCCACCTTTTTCCTGCTGAGGCAGTAAATGATTCCCGATTTTCCGGGGTTGTTCTTTATATATTTTATTATCTCCTTGGTCGCGTCCTGTTTTGATTTCACCTCATAATACAGGTTTGGCCTGTTGAATGAAGACTTGAATACGTCTGCATCAAGAATCCCGAGGTTTTTCTGGATATCATGCTGTACTTTTGGTGTGGCAGTGGCAGTCAGGGCTATGATTGGCGACCGTCCAATAGTATCGATTATCGGCCTTATCCTCCGGTATTCAGGGCGGAAATCGTGGCCCCACTCCGAGATGCAGTGTGCTTCATCAACCGCGTAAAAAGAGATGTCGATATTCTTGAGAAAATCGATATTCTCCTCCTTCGTAAGTGATTCCGGGGCTACATAAAGCAGTTTTGTTTTCCCCATGAGCACATCTTTCTTCACCCTTGCACTTTCAGTTTTGGTAAGGGATGAATTAAGGAAATGGGCCACTTCGTCGTCGGTGCTGAAGTTACGCATGGCATCAACCTGGTTCTTCATCAACGCTATAAGCGGCGAAATAACAATAGCTGTACCCGGCTTCATAACGGCCGGCAGCTGGTAGCAAAGTGATTTCCCTCCGCCCGTGGGCATCAGCACAAATGAGTCGCGGCCACCAAGTATGCTGTTTATTATCGGTTCCTGATTACCCTTGAAAGTATCAAATCCAAAGTACCTCTTCAAATAATCATGTATTGTTGCTCCATTCGTCATCTTATTCCTCTCTGATGATTATTTATCTTTTTATAAAGTTCTCCACTCACTGGTATATAAAGTTAAATATTTTATTATTCAAACCGAATATTTCAGACATAATTAACAAAATGAGTGCAGGGAATCTTTAATAAAAAGTCAGTAATAATATATTTTAAGCTTAAAGTTCTAATAATCTATATGTTTCCTTCTATTCTCATTGACTCCCTTTCGAATTTTAACATTTCACTTACCCGCTTTCTTCTATCAGCATTTTCTTTACCCCCTTTCTTCTTTCCCCCAGGGAGGCAATGAATCCTCTGTTGAAGGCTCCTGCACTATTAGTTGGATTTGGGAATGGGAAAATTATGAAATCGTTGTCGGGATAGCCCAAGGAGGAAAAGCACGCCGCTCCTTCCCCTCTGGGGGAATCCCGATAGCTATCGGGAGGGGAAGGGGGTAAAAATAGCAAGGGGAAGGCTGGAATGGGTTAAACTAAACAGGGTACTGCCGGGAATATTAACAAAAATGTATTGCATAAAATTGCCGGCTGCGGTTTTCACTATATTTAATTGGTATTGTTTTGCAAAATAAGATTTATCATCTTTACAGCCTGTAAATTCATACCAATTGCCTTAAGAAATATGACCGCAGAAAAGAAGCAAAGGAAGAATAACGAGGGAGAGATGTCGTTTCTTGAGCATCTTGAGGAACTGAGGTGGCACATAATAAGATCTGTCGTTGCCATTTTTGCTTTAATGATAATCGCCTTCACGTTCAAGAATGTGATCTTTGACAGTGTCATACTTGCCCCGAGAAATCCTGATTTCTTTACCAACCGCCTTCTCTGCAGGCTGGGTGATATAACCGGAATCAAAGCCTTATGCATCAACACAGATCCGGCTAACCTGATAAGTATCAAAATGGCAGGACAGATCACCACACATATCACTGTTGCACTTGTTGCCGGGCTCATCCTGGCATTTCCGTATGTGCTGTATGAATTATGGAAGTTCTTCAGGCCGGCACTTCACAACAACGAGCAGCAGGTAGCTAAAGGCGGTGTTCTTGTAACTTCCCTGCTTTTCTTTACAGGTGTTCTTTTCGGATACTTTGCGCTTGCTCCCCTGTCAATCCATTTTCTTACGACTTATGAGGTCAGCCCCGAAGTGGTGAACCAGATCAACATCCGGTCATACATAGGAACAATAACCTCTATCTGTCTTGCCACAGGTCTGATTTTTGAGCTTCCGGTGATAACCTTTTTTCTTACAAAGGTTGGGCTTATAACGCCGGAATTTCTGAAAAAATACAGAAAGCATGCTATCCTGATCATTGTGGTTCTTGCCGCAATAATAACTCCTCCCGATGTATTTTCCCAGATGCTTGTGTGTATTCCGCTTCTGATCCTGTATGAAGTGGGAATTACCATCTCGAAGCGCGTCATAAAGCAGAAGGAGATGAGGCACAAAGAGTTCATGGAAGAAGAGGCTTCCTGAAAATCCTGTAAAACGATCAAGGGATGAAGCTATACACCGAAAATCTTGTTAAGAAGTACCGCAACCGGACTGTTGTCGACCACGTTTCGATTGAGGTGGAACAGGGCGAGATTGTCGGACTGCTTGGTCCCAACGGTGCCGGCAAGACCACATCCTTTTATATGATTGTTGGGCTTATCAGGCCGAGGGAAGGAGACATCTATCTTGAGGGAGAAAACATTACAGCCCTGCCCGTATATAGAAGGGCACGTAAGGGCATAGGCTATCTGGCTCAGGAACCCTCGGTTTTCCGTAACCTTTCGGTAGAGGATAATATAAAGGCAGTACTGGAGATGTCGGGCCTTTCAAAGGCCGACCAGGCGGAGCGGCTCGAGACCCTTCTCGGGGAGTTCGGCCTTCAGAAGATAAGAAAGAGCAAGGGGATACAGCTCTCAGGCGGGGAAAGGAGACGTACCGAGATAGCCAGGGCTCTCGCCCTCAAACCAAAATTCATATTGCTCGACGAACCATTTGCCGGTGTCGATCCCATCGCTGTCGAGGACATACAGGACATCGTCTCAAAGCTGAAGGACAAGAATATCGGAATTGTAATCACCGACCACAATGTACACGAGACGCTGGCAATAACCGACCGTGCCTACCTGCTTTTCGAAGGCCGCATCCTGATGTCGGGAACCTCCGCCCAGCTTGCTGAGAATGAACATGTGAGAAAAGTTTACCTTGGCAAAAACTTCGAACTCCGCAAGTAACACTTACCCTTTGTAATAACAATTATTTTATCTACTTTTGCGGGGATTTTTCAGCGGATGTGTCGTAATTGGTAGCCGAGCAAGACTTAGGATCTTGTGTCTTTATGACGTGGGGGTTCGAGTCCCTTCATCCGCACCAGAATACACCGCACGAAACGGTTGTCAAAAAAACGTTCCGGCGGTTTTTTTAAAATACTCAATAAACAACTGAAAATGAATATCACCAGGGAGAACACTGACGATCTGAATGCCATCCTGAAAGTCCAGGTTGAGAAGACCGACTATGAGGGTAATGTGGAAAAGGTACTGAGAGACTACCGTAAGAAAGCTAATATTAAGGGATTCCGCCCGGGAATGGTCCCTTTCGGACTGATAAGGAAAATGTATGGCAGGGCAGTTCAGATTGATGAGATAAACAAGATAGTTTCTGAAAATATTCATAAGTTTCTGACTGATGAAAAGATAGAGATACTGGGCGATCCGCTCCCGCGTCCCGATGAAGACGAGAATTTCGATTTCGATACCCGGGAATCATTCACATTCGCGTTCGACCTTGGCCTTGCCCCTGCATTCGAAAACAAACTTAGCAAGAAAAACAAGGTAACATATTATGAGATTGCCGCCGATGACAAGATGAAGAACGACTATCTCGATAACTATTCCCGCCGCTACGGCCGCTTTGAAAAAGCTGAGACTTCGGAAGAAAAGGACATACTAAAGGGGAAAATTGAGGCACTCGATGAAAACGACAATCCCCTGCCCGACGGACTTAAGGCTGACGACACCTCTCTTTCGGTCGAGCTTGTCAAGGACAGCAAGATCCAGAAGCAGTTCATAGGGAAAAAAGAAACCGACACCGTGACCTTTAATCTCAGAAAAGCTTTGCCGAATGACAATGAGATAGCAGGCCTTCTGAAAAGGGAAAAGGAAGAAATAGAAAAAATTGACGGCAACTTCAGGTTCACCATTAATGAAATAAGCCGTTTCCGGAAAGCAGAACTTAATCAGGAGCTATTTGACAGGATATACGGAGAGGGAGTTATCAAATCGGAGGAAGAATTCCGCGGTCGCGTTGATGAAGAGATTGCCGCCACCCTTCGTAATGAAAGCGAATATAAACTTTCACTGGATTTGAAGAAGCTTGCCATCGAGAAAACGAAATTCGAACTACCTGAAGAATTTCTGAAAAGGTGGCTCCTGAAAGTAAATGAGAACAATTCAGAAGAACAGATAGAAAAGGAATTCGGCAATTTTGCACAGGACCTCAAATGGCAGCTTATCCGGAACAAAATTGCCAGGGATGGTGAGATCAAGATTACTGAGGAGGAACTCATTAAGGAAGCCGAGAATATCACCAGGCAGCAATTCAGACAGTACGGGCTGTTCTATGCTACCGACGAACAGGTTTCCAATTATGCAATCGAAACACTCAAGAGAGAGGATGATGCGAAACGAATTGCCGACAAGATACTTGAAGAAAAAGTCATTCTGGCTCTGAAAGAGATGGTTAAACTTGAAACCCTTACGGTTTCAACTGAAGATTTCAATAAGCTTTTTGAATCGTAATCAATGCTTTACACCTGACTACAATTTTTTTCTTAACTTTGGGTTTTATCAAAAAGACTATTACCATGAAGAATATTGACGATTTTGGAAAATTTGCAAGAAGCAGGCATGGCATAAGCAGTATGACTCTGCATAAATATGCCTCCATAACTTCAAACAGCTATATATCACCAACAATCATAGAAGAACGACAGCTTAACGTAGCCTCCATGGACGTTTTTTCCCGTCTGATGATGGACAGAATAATCTTCCTCGGCCTGCCGATTGATGATTACGTGGCAAATATCATCCAGGCTCAGCTTCTCTATCTTGATTCCTCTGATCCGGGAAAGGACATTCAGATATATTTCAACACCCCGGGCGGATCGGTTAGTGCCGGACTAGGCATTTACGACACCATGCAGTACATCACGGCCGACATTGCCACAATCTGCACCGGCATGGCTGCATCAATGGGAGCCGTGCTTCTTACCGCCGGAACAAAAGGAAAGAGGTCGGCGCTCAAACACTCAAGGATAATGATCCATCAGCCGATGGGAGGATTTGAAGGACAGGCATCCGATATCGAGATCCAGGCAAGGGAAATTATCAAGCTTAAGATGGAGCTCTATGAGATAATAGCAACTCACACCGGCAATCCGATTGACAAAGTTGAAAAAGACTCTGACAGGGATCACTGGATGACTTCCGCTGAGGCAAAGGAATACGGAATGATTGATGAAATACTTCAGAAAAGCGAACCTCATAGATAATGGATAAGTGTTCATTCTGCGGCAGGACAAAGAAGGAGGTCAGCATGCTTGTAGCCGGTCTCGAAGGTCATATCTGTGACCATTGCATCGAGCAGGCTTACAGTATTATGAACGAGGAGCTTGGCACAAAGAAGAACTTCAGCTTCGATACTATCAATCTTCTGAAACCTGCTGAAATAAAACATTTCCTCGACCAGTACGTGATCGGCCAGGACATGGCCAAGAAGATCATTTCCGTAGCTGTTTACAACCACTACAAGAGGCTGATGCAAAAACCCGACGCTGAAGATATTGAAATTGAAAAATCAAATATCATTCTTGTCGGTGAGACCGGTACCGGAAAAACTCTCCTCGCACGAACTGTTGCCAAAATGCTTCACGTCCCATTCACCATTGTGGATGCAACGGTGCTGACTGAAGCAGGTTATGTTGGTGAGGACATTGAGAGCCTTCTTACCCGTCTGCTTCAGAATGCCGACTATGATGTCAAGGCTGCTGAAAAGGGCATTGTATTCATTGACGAGATCGACAAGATAGCCAGGAAAGGTGACAATCCGTCAATAACACGGGATGTATCGGGCGAGGGGGTTCAGCAGGGATTGCTGAAACTGCTCGAGGGATCAATTGTAAACGTCCCGCCGCAGGGAGGAAGGAAGCATCCCGAACAGAAAATGATACCCGTTGATACCAAAAACATACTCTTCATTTGCGGGGGCGCGTTCGAAGGGATCCAAAGGAAAATTGCACAAAGGCTCAACACCCAGATAGTAGGTTACGGTGCTGCCAAGCAAAGGGAAAGAATAGACAAGGACAATCTTTTGCAATACATCGCACCTCAGGATCTGAGAGCATACGGACTGATTCCGGAAATTATCGGAAGGCTCCCCGTGCTTACTCATCTTAATCCCCTCGACAGGGACGCCTTGCGGGCAATCCTTACTGAACCCAAAAATGCACTGGTAAAACAGTATGTCAAACTGTTCAGGATGGATGGTATCGATCTCAGCTTCGGCGAAGGAGTTCTTGATTTCATCGTCGACAAAGCCATCGAGTTCAAGCTTGGCGCCCGTGGCCTGAGATCAATCTGCGAAGCTATCATGCTTGATGCAATGTTCGAGGCTCCGTCGGCCGGGACAAAAGAGCTTGTCATAACAACCGACTACGCGGGCCGGAAGCTTGAAAGGATCGATATGAAAGTGCTTAAGGCTTCATAAAGCCCGGCGTCCTTTTTTCCTCTCATATATTACATAGGAATAAGGTATCTCCTTTTCATCCTGAGATATGCATTCCTGCGTTTCAATCACTTTCCACTTTCTCCTGTCGATGCGCGGAAACCAGACATCAGCTTCAGCTTTTCTGTGTACATGAGTTATATAAAGCCTGTCGGCAACCGGCATAAACTGACGATAAACGCTTCCACCTCCAATAACAAAAATCTCCTGACTATTGTCGCATTTGGAAACAGCGTCTTCAATCGAGTATGCAGTCATTGAACAATCGATACATTCGCCCGGAATATCCGTTATAACAATGTTATAACGTCCCGGCAGGGGTCTTTTGGGCAGCGATTCCCATGTTCTTTTGCCCATAATCACGCACTTGCCCAGGGTAAGTTGTTTGAACCTTTTCAGGTCTTCGGGTAAATGCCAGAGGAGTCCGTTCCCCTTACCTATTCCCCAGTCGTCGGATACTGCCGCAATTATTGAGATCATAATCTATATTTAAACAGAGATTTCTCCCCTTATATGGGGGTGAGAGTTATAACCGGATAACTCAAAATCCTCAAACCTGAATTTATCAATGGCGGTCACAGCCGGGTTCAGGGTCATTTTCGGAAGCCCGTAAGGTTCTCTGGTAAGCTGAAGTTTCACCTGGTCAATATGGTTCAGGTAAATATGTGCATCGCCCAGAGTATGTATAAATTCACCCGGCTTGAGTGATGTTACCTGTGCAACCATTAGTGTAAGAAGCGCATATGAGGCAATATTGAACGGGACGCCCAGAAAAATGTCGCAGCTTCGCTGGTAAAGCTGGCACGACAATCTGCCGTCGGCCACATAGAACTGGAACAGTATGTGGCAGGGAGGAAGCGCCATCTTTTCAATTTCGCCGGCGTTCCAGGCGCTTACGATATGGCGCCTCGAGTCGGGATTTTCCCTTATGGACCTGATCACATCTGAAAGCTGGTCGATCTTACTGCCGTCGGAAGAAGGCCACGACCGCCACTGGTAACCGTAGATTGGTCCGAGGTCACCGTTCTCATCAGCCCATTCATCCCATATCCTTACCCCGTTTTCTTTAAGGTAGGCGGTATTGGTACTTCCCGAAATAAACCACAGAAGTTCATGGAGAATGGATTTAAGATGGAGCTTCTTGGTTGTCATAAGGGGGAATCCATCAGTAAGATCAAATCTCATCTGATAACCGAAAACGCTCATCGTTCCTGTTCCCGTCCTGTCGGCTTTCCTCGTACCCTTACTAAGGACATGGTCGAGGAGTTCAAGATATTGCTTCATAAGTTTGCTTCACCAGTCTATTTAGGAGAAATCCGCGCCACCCATCCGCCACCCGGGGCCAAACCGACATTCATTTTATCACCGGATTTAACGCTCTTTTTCAGATGTTTGTAATCCTGTGCATGTTTGTCGGCGTTCACCCCGTCCTGGAAGATATCCATTTCATATTCCCCAGCGGGCAGAAATGAAAGATCGAGGTCGAGCTGGCGTGGGCTCCAGTCGGTCAGTCCTCCCACAAACCATTCATTTCCGGAACGGCGCGCCAGGAGGAGATAATCACCTGCTTTTGCATCAAGAACCTTAATATCGTCCCAGACAACCGGCACCCCGACGATGAAATCGGTGCATTCCTGTTCCCTCATATAGTTTGACGGACTATCGGAAAGCATCTGAAGAGGGCTCTCATATACAACGTACAATGCCATCTGGTGAACCCTTGTTCCCTGGCTTGCGGGCCTGGTGAACTGGGGATTGAAGTTGGCCCTGTCCATATTAATCATTGCTCCGGGGGTATAGTCCATTGGCCCGGCCACCATTCTGGTGAATGGTAATATAAGATTGTGTTCGGGAGTGATTGTGCTTTCCCATTTCGAATTTTCCATTCCCCTTACGCCTTCTCGCGTAAGTGCGTTGGGATAAGTTCTCTGAAGGCCGTCGGGCTTGTATGATCCGTGGAAATCGATAAGCATGTGATGCTCGGCAGTTTTGCGGGCAGCTTCATAATAGAAATTAACAATCTTCTGGTCATCCCTCTGCATGAAATCCACCTTTACTCCCTTTACTCCCCATTTTTCATATAGCTCCACTGCCTCATCAATTTCATCCCAGAAGGTTTTCCATACCACCCAGAGGATCACTCCCACGTTTTTGCTTCCGGCATATCTGCATAACTCAGGCACATCTATCCCGGGAATGGATTTTAGTACCGAGCTCCCGATTTTGTACCATCCTTCGTCGAGGACAATATATTCAATACCGTTTTTGGAGGCAAAATCAATGTAATATTTATAGGTATCATTGTTGATTCCCGACCTGAAGTCCACTCCGTAAATATTGGATGCATTCCACCAGTCCCATGCCACCTTCCCCGGCTTGATCCATTTTGTATCGGCAACCCTGCCGGGAGAGCCAAGCCTGTACACCATATCGCTTTCAACAAGCTGACCATCATTACCGGCAATGATGAACACCCTCCAGGGGAAGGTTCTGGTGCCTTTGGTTTTAGCTACATAATCTTTTGTTTCGGTAATGTAGAAGTCGCGGTCGGTCAGCAGCTTTTCCGTCTCGGGGTATCCTTGCTGAACACCGGTGATGATTCCCGATCCTCCGCCTCTTATCCACATCCCCGGATAATCTTCTATATCGGCTTCAGTAAACAGCACATTTACGTCATTCGCCCTGAAGAGTGTCGGGAGGCTTGCCAGGTGCTTATTTGTTATAGTATCGAGCGATGCAGGGTAAAATATCCTTTCATTATGCGAAGTGAAGCTCTCCTCGAGGGGGTACCATGCTGTGGAACCTGCCGGGAAACGGAGATCGGCGATTTCATTTTTCACAATAATCTCTTCTTTAAGTGCTGTTTCATACCTGTATGCCACACCGTCGTTATAGGCCCTGAACTGGATGGAGAATCCTGATCTGAACGACAGCACAAGGGTGTTTCCGCTATCCGGCGACTTCGATCGCTTGTAGGCAACAACAGGTTCGAGCACCTGGTCAACCTTACCCGGAGTGGCTCTTCTCAGGCGTTCGTTCTCGCCGAGAGTCCGGCCGTCGCCCAGCACCATTCCAGTCCTGACCGAAGATATAACTTCCCTGCCTTCGTAAGCTGCCGACCATGTAATGCCTGTGCCCACCGAAACAGTCATGATGATCTTGCCGTCAGGAGATGCAACCGTGTAATCCCTGGAATACAACATGCCGGATGCTGAGATCAGCAATGCAACAATTAGCATACTTTTCTTCATGATATTTATTTTTAGTTGATTATTCATTAGCAGGGAAACAAACCGGACTCAATTACCTGTCCGTTTTCTTTCGCTTTTCGATTTCATCCCTGATTGCGGCTGCCCTTTCATAATCCTCGGTACTTACAGCTTCGTCAATCATCTTATATAATTCCTCGTCGGAATAGGTATCGTATTTTGATCCGCCTGTTTCAAAAAGGCTATCTGAATCTGAATCAGTATCAACAGAAGGCTCTGATTCAGTTGGCGTTATTGTTATGCCTGCCTTATCGAGAATCTCTTCAGTAATGTAGACAGGACATCCGAATCGCAGTGCAAGGGCAACCGCATCGGAGGTTCTGCTGTCGATCGATATCTCCTTTTCACCGTTGTTGCAGAGAAGCCTTGAATAGAAGACTCCCTCCTCAAGCTTGTAAATCATCACTTCGATGATGGAGATGTTAAATTCCGAGGCAAAGCTTTTGAAAAGATCATGAGTAAGTGGACGGGGCGGTTCTAGGTTTTCGAGTTTGATCACAATTGCCTGAGCTTCAAAACCTCCGATAATGATAGGGACCCTGCGTTCACCTTTATCTTCAACCAGTATCAGAGCATATGCCCCTGATTGGGTCTGACTGTAGGAAATCCCTAGAACCTTCAGCTTTACTCTCTTCATATCAAACAATTAGAAACCAAAGGAATATATGCCTCCCGGGTTGTGTCAGACAAATATAAAGATTATAGCAGTAAGACAAATGCCTGTAAAGTTCTTTTTTTCAACA
>JAFGXK010000245.1 GCA_016936695.1 Bacteroidales bacterium
AGAAGACAGAAGACAGAAGACGGAAGACGGAAGACGGAAGACGGAAGACGGAAGACGGAAGACGGAAGACGGAAGATAAAATATAAAAGATAAAAGTGATGAAGATTGTTACTTTCGGAGAGATAATGTTAAGGCTCGCTACTCCTGAACACCAGCGGTTTACGCAGGTTGTATCGTTAAATGCCTCTTTCGGAGGAGGTGAGGCAAATGTGGCGGTATCACTGGCTAATTACGGCCTTGATGCTGATTTTGTAACGCGTCTGCCCCTGAATGACATCGGGGAGGCTGCAGTGCTTGAACTGAGAAAGTACAATGTCGGAACATCCAATATTGTACGAGGAGGGGAGAGGGTTGGCATTTATTTCCTTGAAACAGGTTCGGTGGCCAGGCCGAGCAAGGTGATTTATGACCGTTCCAATTCTTCAATTGCGGAGATCGGACCTGGAATGATCGACTGGGAGAAAATCCTGGACGGAGCCGGATGGTTTCACTGGACAGGCATCACTCCTGCAATATCAGAAGGGGCTGCTAGTGAGTGCCTTACGGCTGTAACAACGGCGAGAAGAAAGGGAATAACCGTATCATGCGACCTTAATTACAGGAAGAACCTGTGGAAGTGGGGGAAGAAGGCGGGTGAGGTGATGCCGGAGCTTGTTTCGGCATGCGACATAATACTGGGAAATGAGGAGGATGCCGATAAGGTGTTTGGCATCAGGCCCGGGTCGGCCGATGTTGCCACCGGAAATGTTAAAGGCTCCGATTATGAGTCAGTCTGCAGGCAGCTTATGGAGAAGTTCCCGAATGCAAAAAAAGTGATAATAACCCTTCGTGGCTCGATAAATGCAGATCATAACACCTGGTCCGGGATTCTTTTCGACGGCACAACGTTGTATGAGGCTCCTGTTTACCAGATCACCCATATTGTCGACAGGGTCGGAGGTGGTGATTCGTTTATGGGAGGTCTGATCTACGGACTTATAACCTATTCCGGTAATGATCGCAAAGCCCTTGAATTTGCTGTAGCTGCATCGTGCCTGAAACATACAATACACGGTGATTTCAACCTCGTTTCTGTTGCGGAGGTTGAACAGCTCATGAAGGGTGATGCCTCAGGAAGAGTGGTACGTTAACTCCACAGCCTGTCGTGCGAACGCTTGTCGTCCCATTCAGGGGTTGGTTCAAAGAATCCCTTTGCCCTTGGATGAAGATGCTTCTTAACTTCTTCCTCATTCAGTTCGATTCCCAGTCCGGGAGAGTCGAGAGGCACGTTGGCAAATCCTTTTGTTACCATAGGCTGTGAGCCGGTCATTTTGACCAGGCTTTCCCACCAGGGAGTGTCCACACTGTGATGTTCGAGCGAAAGGAAGTTCTGTGTTGCCGCCGCACAATGCACATTAGCCATGAAGCATACCGGAGTTCCGGCCATATGCATGGCCATCGCCACACCGCATTCCTCCGCATAATCGCCGATGCGTTTTGTTTCAAGCAGTCCGCCCGAGGTCGCAAGGTCGGGATGGATAATGTCAACGGCACGTGTATCGAGAAGAGGTTTGAATCCTCCCTTAAGCATGTATATGTCTTCTCCTGTGCAGGTTGGAGTTTCAAGCGCATTGGAAACTGTAAGCCATTGTTCGGTGTAGAACCATGGCACCATATCCTCGAGCCATGCAAGTCTGTATTTCTCCATTGTCCTGCCGAAACGGATCGAATTATTTACGTCGAAATGTCCGAAGTGATCGGCGCACAGAGGCATTTCGTATCCAACTGCATTCCTCACCTGTTCAACATATTCTGCAAGTCCCTCGAGACCTTTGTCGGTTATCTGCACCTGTGTGAACGGATGAAGGGTATTGCCGTATCCCATGTAGGTCCTGAGGTCGTACTGACCTACCGCACCGTCCCAGAATTTGTTGTTTACCAGAGAATCGGGCTGATTGGCAACCACATGAATGCCAAGATCCATTTTAAGCCAGGTGAAGCCCTGGACATCCACCCTTTTTTTCATGGTCTCGGCGAAAGCAGCCGGGTCTTTTGCTCCGGGGGTATCGGCATAGAGTCTCACTTTATCGCGGTATCTGCCTCCCAGCAGCTGCCAGGCAGGTACGCCGTAGGCCTTGCCGCACAGATCCCAGAGTGCCATTTCGACCGCGCAGACACCTCCGCCCTGGCGGCCATGGTAGCCATACTGCCTGATTATCTTGAATATCATTTCGACGTTGCAGGGGTTGAGACCAAGGATTCTGCTTTTCAGCATCAGGGCATACCGTTCGTCTGCTCCGTCCCTCACTTCTCCGAGCCCGTAAATACCCTGGTTGGTGTCGATACGGATTATGGCGGTACGCCCAACGTTACCTACAACGGCGACTCGCATATCGGTTATCTTAAGGTCGGATGGACTGGAAGCGCGATTCACCTTAGAGGTTGTCTGTGCGATTGTGTCTTCAATGGACAAATGCATCAATCCTCCAAGAGCGATGCCTCCAAGAGCGCTCTTTTTAATAAAATCGCGCCTGCTGTTTGATGGTCCTTTTTTTTCTTCATGCTTCCCGGCAGGAACGACATTTTCCATCTGTCTGTTCTGTTCCTTAATATCTCTGATTATATTTTTCATTTTAAGTATTTTATCTGTTTTTTCCAAATCACAAATCACAAATCACAAATCACAAATCAAAAATCACAAATCACAAATCACGCCTCACGCCTCAAGCCTCAGACCTCAGACCTAACGCCTCACCAGTTCCTCTCCCTGAAGTAGTTATCAAGTTCCGTTTTGGTCATTGGCAGTTTACCGGGATAATTATTAAGCCAGTTCATAAAGTCTTTTCTTATCTCATCGCTCCACTGGCTGTCTATTTCTCCGGGTTTGTACTTTCCTTCCCTCAGTCGCAGGTGTCCGAACTCATCTCTCAGGGCGGTAACCTCTGCTGTGATAACCAGCTCCTCCACCAGGTGAGCAGGGATGAATATTACACCGAATTTCTTTGCAAGCACCACATCACCGGGAAGGACCACGGCCCTTCCGACACGAATGGGCGCATTGATCGATACAAGACTCATCTGGGTTAAATAAGAGGGATCGACGCCCTTTATCCAACCGTTGAATCCCTTTATTTCCTCGAGTCCTTCCTGGTCTCTAATCGAGCCGTAGAAAATGACGCCTCTTTTTGATTTGGCATAAATGGAATTTCCCAGGTTATCGCCTATAAGGGTTCCATCGACGATTTTCCCATAGCTGTCGGCAACATAGACGTCACCATCAACCAGCACATCAATGGGCCATGAGTTTGTGCCACCCTGCTGTGCCCGGTTTTCGGCCTTTCCCTTCTCTTTGATATATTTCTCAAGATCGGGTCTGAGCGGCATATATTGTGCCGTAACCACACGCCCGGTCATAGGCTCATCGGGATGTATCACCTGCCAGTCGCTTTCGAACTGGTTGTGATAGCCCCTGTTGCGAAGGACCCCCCAGGCTTCTTCGATCGAGATATTCTTCAGTCTTTCGAGGATTGCATCTGAAACCTTAGGCCGTCCGTCGGGAAGACGTTCCCCTTTCCATTCGGGAGTCAGGGCTTTGATGTATTCGGGTGTTGAACCCACATTCTGTGACGTGGCGGCTACAGCGATCAGGAGAAAGGCTGCAGAAAAAATAGAAAGCTTCTTCATGGGCAGGTAGTTTTAATTGTTCAGATAAAAATAGCAAATTTCGTTTTATACAGTGTAATGCAAGCAGTATAATAAAAAATGATAAGAAAATTCATATATTTCCTTTCCCAAATTAATGTAATCCGATAAATTATTAACCTGAAAAGATATGAACATTAAACTGATCACTGCCGGAATGATAATTTCAATTATTCTTTCTTCCTGTACCAGGGAAAAGCCTATTGACAAAGTAATTGACGAATCGCTTGCCTTTGCGGGTGAACAATACACACTTATGTCGGATGTGATGAATGATAAGCCCGGTCAGCTACCGCGGACTCTTAATGAAAAGGGTGAGTTCATTACTGCCGGTCCGGGTTGGTGGACAAGCGGTTTTTTCCCGGGAAGCCTGTGGTATCTGTATGAGAATACAAAAGATCAGAAATTCAGGGATGCTGCTGCCGAAATGACGGCAAGGATTGAAAATGAAAAATTCAACAAGGGAACCCACGATCTCGGGTTTATGCTGTTCTGCAGCTTCGGAAACGGATTACGGATCACAGGAGAGGAGAGCTATAAGGAAGTTCTTATGACGGGAGCAGGGTCGCTGAGCACCCGTTTCAGACCTGTTATAGGATGTATTCAGTCGTGGGGAAGCAGGGCCGGCTGGCAATGTCCGGTTATTATTGACAATATGATGAACCTGGAGCTGCTGCTGTGGGCTTTCGAAAATTCTGGTGATTCCTCGTTCTACAATATAGCCGTAAAACATTCGGATACAACGATAAAAAATCATTTCAGGGCCGATAACAGTTCATACCATGTTGTTTCGTACGACACCATTACGGGTGCTGTCGAAGTGAAGCAGACCCATCAGGGAGCCGCGGATGAGTCGGCCTGGGCGCGTGGTCAGGTTTGGGGATTGTACGGATATACGGTGATGTACAGTATGACAGGTCTTGATAGATATCTCAGTCAGGCGACGAAAATTGCAGACTTTCTTATAAATCATCCGAATATGCCGGAGGACAAGGTTCCTTACTGGGATTTTGATGCTCCCGGCATTCCGGAAGCCAAAAGAGATGCTTCTGCTGCAGCAATAATGGCCTCGGCCCTGATTGAGCTTAGCCGCTATGCAGAAGCAGAGTCGTCGGCAAGGTATCTGGCTGTTGCAGAGAGGCAGATAAGGACTCTCTCATCGCCGGAATACAGGGCGGAAGCCGGAGAGAACGGAAATTTCATACTGAAGCATTGTGTCGGTCATCTCCCGGGGAACAGCGAAGTTGACGTTCCGCTGACATACGCAGATTACTACTTTATTGAAGCTTTGCTCAGATTAAAGAATTATTTGCCGCCTGCCCGCTAAAACTAAAAGTCGATCATGGCCTTCATTACCCCATCGTGATAGCCGTCAACAAGATCGAAGGCTTCCTTTGCCCTTTCAAAGCGAAAACGGTGGGTAGCCATATTACTGACATCAATGGTTCCGTCGGCCATCATGCTGATGGAGTCCTCCACGCAGTTCACCTGTCTTCTGATGAACTGAATTGAAATTTCCTTTCGTCTTGTTTTGTCGACATCCAGTGTCCACTTGTTGAATTCGGGAATTCCCACAATTACAAGCCGGCCTCCGGGTTTCAGAACCTCCACAGCCTGGTTGACCGCATCCTGCTGGCCGCAGCATTCGAACACGAGGTCGAGGCCATAAGGTTTGGCATGCAGAATGTCTTTTACAATATCTTTTTTCTGCGGGTTTCCGGTCCAAAAAACTTTTTCCTTTTCTGCAATTGCCAGTCTGCTATCAATTAAGTCGGTAACAAATATTGACGACGGGTGTTTCGGTTTAACTGCCAGCATAACGCTCATTCCAATAGGACCAAAACCAAAAATTGCAATATCCTTATTATCAATGAGTCCTGCTTTTTTTACTGAATAGACGCCTATTGAGAGGGGTTCGGAGATTGCTCCATGATCGGCGCTCAGGTTTGAGGGAAGCGGAAAGCAGCTGTTTTCCGGCATTAAGATATACTCTGAGAGAGCGCCCTCGGCTTGTCCGGGGCATCCCAGGAATTTCAGCCTGCGGCAGGTATGCTGCCTTCCTGCCATGCACTGATCGCAGGTTCCGCACCACATCGCAGGTTCGACGGCAATGATATCACCCTTTTTTACCCGTTTTACGGCCGGTCCGGTCTCAACCACCATGCCTGCACATTCATGTCCTACAGTAAAGGGATATCTGACCACCTGCGATCCGATCCGGCCGGAGACATAGTAGTGGATATCCGATCCGCATATTCCCAGTACAAGAAGTTTAATCTTCACATCATGAGCACCCCTGATCACAGGGTCAGGAACTTCCCGCATCTCCATCTGCCGGATACCGGTGAGCATCATTGCCTTCATAATCAGCCGTGGTTTCTTTCGTCAAATATATATTATTACCGGAGCATGTTTGACAGACAAGGTTAATTTTTTGTATATTCACTACCTGACACATAGAAAATAATTCAGTGTAAATGCTTATACCCCAAAGATTATGCGAAAGATATTCGGAATAGGAGAGACCGTTCTCGACATTATTTTCAAGAACGACCAGCCGCAGGCTGCAAAGCCGGGAGGGGCGATGCTCAACAGTCTGGTTTCGCTTGGAAGGGCAGGACTTCCGGTTCATTTCATAAGTGAATATGCGGATGATGATGTGGGCGGCCTCATTGATTCCTTTCTTGGTTTAAACGGAGTTGATACATCGCATGTTCATCATTATAAGGACGGTAAGACCAAGCTGGCCCTGGCTTTTCTGAATGAGAAGAACGATGCAGCATACACCTTCTATGAAAAGTATCCTGAAAACAGGCTTGACATAGAATTTCCTTCGACAGGGAAAAATAAAATTGTGCTGTTGGAATCGATTTATTCAATAACCGCTGATATCAGGGAGAAATTCGTCAAATTCATCAGTGAAGCATATGATAGCGGATCAATTGTGATCTATGATCCGAACTTCAGGAGCGCCCACCTTCATGAGCTCGACCGTCTGAAACCACTCATCGTTGAAAACATGTCGATGGCCAGCCTGGTAAGGGGATCAGATGAAGATTTCCTGAATATCTTCGGAACTTCAGGTCCTGATGAAGCCTGGGAGGCAGTCAGAAGCCACTGCAAATGCCTTGTTTACACTGCGAATGCAGAAGGTGTATTTGTAAGGACGGAAGCTTACCGCGGAAGTTTTCCTGTTAAAAAAATAACACCGGTAAGTACGATAGGGGCAGGGGATAATTTCAATGCCGGAATGATGGCTTCGATGTATTTCAACAAGGTAACTGCTGAAATGCTTACAACTATGGGAGAGGGCCTGTGGAAAGCGGTTGTTACCACCGGTGTTGATTTCGCCTCTGAAGTATGTATAAGTTATGAAAACTATATTTCTGAAGGATTTGCTGAGAAGCTGAAGACTTTCCTTACATAGTATTCATTGCATTCAAATGACAGGTGTTTTACTTCTGCCAGCCCTGTCAGTCAATTTCATTTCAGATCGGTTTGCCGTTTTCCAGTATATATCTTTCAGCTGCAGCATTCCATATATAGTCGTTTGCTGCCACAATTTCATGCAAACCGGCATAGAAGGGATCCGTTTTTCCAGGTTCCGCAAGTTTATAAAGAGAAACAAGCGGCATCGATATATTTGTATATATGAGTTTCTTCCCGCCGGGTATCAGGGGCAGGTTGAGTGTTGTTTCCGGAACCGCATCCAGGCCTCCCACATGTGTAATCATCACGGCAGGATTGATTTTGCCTGCAGCCATCATTCTGAGCGATTCGCGCATATCATCGGTATTGCCGCCCGATGTTCCAACCAGGTGTGTGAAGGCATAATGAACGTTATAGAAGTTCAGTTCAGCCTTGAACTCAGGATTTGTGGGACCTGCAAAGAAGTTCAGGCAACCATCGGTGCCCAGAATTGTATCGCCTTGTTCCACAACCTGTTTCACTGGAGCAAAAACGAACACATCGTCAAAGCCATTGTCGCCGGTAAGGCTTCTCAGTTGCTTTACCGGATCAGCCGTCTGTCCAGTATTGACATACACCAGTTTCACTCCTTCCTCAAGAGCGAGTTCCGGAGAAAAAAGGCAGGCCGCCCTTGCCAGCCGGGAATCGTCTATGTCGGTTACAACAAGTAACCCGGGCTTTCTGTCCTGATGAATTGCGTAGTCGATCGCGCCCAGCCCCATCGGGCCGACTCCGGCCAGTATTGCCATATTCCCGCCTTCCTTGATTCCCATAGTGTGGTTATATGTTCCGGGCGGCACATGATAACTTGCATTGAAAGCACCGACGATGCATGACATTGGCTCCGAAAGGGATGCAGGGTAGAATGCCTCGCCGTTATAGGGCAGGAGGCAGTCGGCTTCCATCACTATGCCGGGTATGATTATATGAGTGGCATCGCCCCCGATATATCTGTAGGAGTAACCGGGTGCATCCAGTGTTCCCATATGGGCCATGGCAGGCTGGATCGAGAATTTTTGTCCCGGCCTGAATTGGCTCTGCCATTTCTTACCGACTTCAAGTATCACACCTGAAAACTCATGTCCGATCATAGTGGGATTGACTGCAATATCATCCGGAACCCTTTTATGGTCCGCTCCCTGAAGGGCTGCTTTATGAGATGACATGCAGATGCTGTCGGAAATCACCTGAGCCAGAATTTCGTCATCTTTCATCGTGGGAAGATCAAACTCCTCGAGTCTCAGGTCTTTCTTACCGTAAATTCTGACTGCTTTTGTTTTCATGTTTTTTTATTTTGCCACGGAGGACACAGATTTACACGGGTTTGCTACCCTCCATGTGCTCTGTGCCCTGCGCAATCATCCCAGCATCACCTGTCCGCCGGTAACAGGGACAGCCTGACCGGTTTCGTATTCCTGGTCGATGATATAAAGTATCGCCTTTACCACATCGTCGAGTCTGCATCCGCGCTTCATGGGCACCTGTTCCTCGTAGTGCTTTTTCACATCTTCGATGGTTTTTGCTCCCGGCACTTTTCCGGTATTGAGGTACTGTACAAAAAGTCCTGTATGAGGATCGGACCAGAGTGGTCCTTCGTAGAAATTTCCCGGACAAACGGAATTAACCTTGATCCTGAATGGAGCCAGTTCGAGTGCAAAAGACTGTGTGAGGCCTATTCCTCCGAATTTGGCCCCGGCATAGGCAAAGTTCCTGTTGCTGCCCCGTAAGCCTGATTTAGAGTTAATCTGGATGATATCCGTGAAATAATCAGGTTTCTCCTGATTCTGAATCTTCATAACCTCCGATGAATATTTAGCGCAGTAGAAATAACCGCTGTAATTTA
Source organism: Bacteroidales bacterium (assembly GCA_016936695.1). Taxonomy (GTDB): domain Bacteria; phylum Bacteroidota; class Bacteroidia; order Bacteroidales; family VadinHA17; genus LD21. The sequence goes on from JAFGXK010000245.1 coordinate 8,993, forward strand.
TGCCGGTGGTTCTGGTAAAAGTTTCGGGGTCCATTTCGTCAAGTCCTCCGGCCCTGAGCACGCCAGCATTGCTGATCATCAGGTCGAGGCCGCCAAAGGCGCCAACCGTAATGTCGACAAGGTTTTTAACGGATACGGGATCAGAAACATCAGTTCTGATGAACAGAGCCTTGTTTCTGGCATCAGGATTATTGAGCTGTGAGACGAATTCAGATCCGGTTTCTTCATTAAGGTCGGCCACCACGACATTTACATTCAATATGAAAAGGGCTTCAGCTATTCCAGCCCCGAATCCCTGGGCACCGCCAGTGACAATGGCAATTTTCTGTTCCAGCCTGTTACCTTTGGTTGCGCCCTGTGAGACTTTCCTCCTGTAATTTTCAACCTCCCATTTGTCGATGAACTCAGTCTGATCGGGAGTAAGTGTTTTAGTGCCGCCGCAGAGAGACGAATAATGGCTTATTTTGATCATATCCTCATAGACATCAAGTACTGCTTCGGCCGATGTCACGGAATCATCAACGGCAAGAACTCCCGCGTTTTTTATCACAATTACTTTCGGAAGGTATCCGTATTCGTTGAGGAAGCGGGGAAGCTGGGTTCTTGCCGAATCCAGTATTTTTTCCGGTGTTGAGGATTGTTCGATGAACAGGTATCTTGTTTTACAGTACACAATTATATCAGGTGTGAGAGGGAGAGAGATCTTATGAAACTCCATCTGATTCTGATAGTATCTGGCGATCAGACTGTTATTCCTGTATCTGATCACTTTCGGCTTATCTCCGGAAAGAAGCATCCGCAGAGCCGGGAGAACCCTGCAGAGAACAGGGTTAAATGGAAGTTCCTCAATCTCGCCTGTACTTCCGATATGGTTTGAGATAGCCGATATCACTTCTTCATAGATCTTTCTAACCTCATCAGCCGAATCGGCATTTACGAACGATCCGTGATTTTCAAGCAGAATTATCTGCGGGTCGGAATGAAAGTCAGCTCTGTATTTTAATATTTCGGATTCAAGTTTTTTGAAAAGTGTATAGCCCGGATCAATGTAGGGCACGAAGAGGGCCTTTTCTCCAAACAGTTGTTTTACAAGGTTCCTTGCATTTCTGCTGCACAGGATCCCATTCACCAGGGTAGGGTGAAGGTGAACCACGAATTTGTACCTTATAAGATCGTGAAGTGAAGTTTCCACGGATGGTCTGAGGTTCTGACCTTTGTCAATGATGCTGTTGAACATATCCGTCTTAACCTGGTCCTCCCTGACAGTGGGATCGTCGGAATATTGTTTTTCCGAAATAAGGTGAAGCTTTTCCCTGTTGAGGGCAACCAGGCCGCTTTCGCTGAGGGTGGAGAGGGGCTGTCCGCTGGCCTTTATCCAGATGGTTTGTGCGTCCTTGTATGATGTATTTCCTCCTCCGGCGATAACATATTCAGTGTTGTTGCCGTAGAACCTTGATAGTTCGATTAGTTCAGCAATTTCCGGCTTCATGGTTTCAGTTTTTAGAAAGGAAGAATTCTACAACAAGTTTTCCCAGGTATGTAAGTTCCCTTTTCTGGTCGAAGTTTGGCTTTCCATCAGGCATGACATAGCCCTGCATTCCCCTTGCCCTGAGATACTGATGTGCGGCTATCACGCAAACGCCATCCCAGGCAATCTGTTTAAGGTCGTTGCTGAGCGGCTCCTGTCCTTTTGCAGTGACAGTCAGGGGGAGAAGATCGGGAGTGTTATGTTCGGTGCCGAATGTCACTATAAAATTCCTGTCGTGGAAGAAATGTACAAAATCGCTGAGGGCATGCAGGCTGTTCCTTCCGGGGATTAGTTCCATACAGGAAATCCTTTTATCGGTAAGGGATTTATGCAGTTTTTCCCAGTCTTTTTCAAATTCGGTGTAATTGCCTGAGGAATCATCGAGCAATACCGGATAGCAAGGTATTCCGCCTGCCTTGAGTATGATTTTTATGATGGCAGGAAGTTCAAGGAATGAATTCTCATCTTCCCTGACAAATGCTGCTCCTCCGCTTTTAAGAAGGTTTGAGCGGATTTCATTTTCAATCTGGGCAGGATTGGCAAAATCTGCCATGGATTTTTTCCCGCCGTATATTTTTTCAATGAATTTCACCTGATCGCCGGGTTCGGTATAGGTTTTCGTCACAGCCGTCCTCAGCGCCAGAGCGAGGTGTCTCTCCCTGACCAGTTTGCGGGCATGCCTTGCTTTAATCTTATCGTACGAAAGAGTCATGGAAGGATTTACAGGTTCTATAAGCCCGTTCAGTTTTGAAATCATGGCTTTGATCTGGTTCTGACTCTCTCTGACCATCGATTTCAGTTTTATTCCGTTCATGAATCCCGGATTGAAGGGATAGTCAAGTCCTTTCCCTGAGAAATAGATTCTGCCTGGGTTATTCGGGTCGTTGATTCTGATTCCCTTTTTCTGTTCTTCTTTCAGGAGACCGATGAATTCGATATTGAAAAGAGGAAATATTTTATTCCGGAGTGAACCGTCAATGAATTCCCTGAAGCCGTCGGCAACAAAAAAATCGTTTATTCCAAGGACGGCAATGTTTTCGTTCTTTGCCATCGAGAAAATAGTTTCCATATCAGGGAATGAGCTGAAAGAGTAAGGAGTATGGATGTGCCCGTTAGCCTCCCTGAATTGGGGGAGATGATTGTTTGATAATTTTTTTCGTATCTCTTCCGGGGCAGGATAGTCAGTCAGGAAAAATTTCTCCACAATTCAAAAAATTACATTGATACTATAACAATTTATAACGATCGACGATGCTAGCTGATTCACCGTCTGAAAAGTCTGTCGATTTCTCTGATCCTTGATTTGCCAAGAGGTTTCTTGTTTCCTGCAATGTCAACGATCATTGTCATCCTGGCAGCGTTTTCGAGTACTTCGATCCTGTCGAAAGCCTGTAAAAGAGAGCTGCCGGCGGTAAGTACTCCATGGTTTTCAAGAAGGAGGATGTCTGATTTGAGAATTCCCTCGCTGGCGAGAGATGCCAGTTCTCCTGTGCCCATTAGTGCATAGCGGACCAGATACGGTTCCCCGCAGATTGCCCTCGCCTCTGATGTCAGGTTTGTATTAATGACAATCTTCATTGCAGTGAATGCGGATGCAAAGAGGGGATGTGCATGGACGATGGCTGTAATCTCTTCCTTTTTCCTGTAAATGGATAGATGCATTTCATGTTCGATCGATGGTTTGAGAGCGGGTGTCAGGTTTTTGCCATCCATAGTCAAAAGTCCGACTTCTTTCCATTTCATTCTGCCCTTGTCGGTGGCAGAGGGGGTGATGGCAACCAGATCAGGATTTATCTTAATGCTTATATTTCCTCCGGACGTAGTCGTAAGTCCCTGTCTGTAGAGCCGTCGCATGAACCTTGCGACCTCACTGCGTTCTTTGCGATATGGGGCATCTTTATCCATACTTGGTTTATTGGACCAGATCAATAATACCGTTAAGAATGTACTTTGGCCGGTAAGGGAAGTTATCGACTTCTTCCCTCGAAGTTATACCGCTGAGGACTAAAAGTGTATCTATTTCTGATTC
>JAFGXK010000246.1 GCA_016936695.1 Bacteroidales bacterium
ACCTGGAACTGATGGAAAGTGAACTTAAGAAACAACAATCGCTCTATGAAAAGGGCGGCGTTACTCTCAAGGAATTGAAAACCGCGGAAATCAACTACGAAAATGCCCGAACCACAGTAGTCACCGCAAAGCTCCAGCTCGAAAAAACGAGTCTGACCGCCCCTATCGACGGAGTCATCGTCGATCTTCCCTATTATACCCAGGGAACCCATATCGAAGCAGGTGTTGCCATTGTAAAGATAATGGACTACCGGACCATGTACATGGATGTCCAGCTGCCTGAAAAATACATACCTGTCATCAAGCCCGGACAGGTTGTCAGGATGACCAACTACACCCTCCCCGACGATACGATAGTCGGCAATGTAACGCAGTTGTCTCCTGCCATCAATCCCGATACCAGAACCTTCAGGGGATCCATTTCAATTAATAATCCGGAATTGCTGCTGCGTCCGGGAATGTTCGTCAGGGCTGATATTGTAACCAACCGGAAGGACTCAGCTATTGTTATTCCCAAAAACATTATCCTTTCGCGGCAGAGAGGAAAAACAGTATTTGTGGTTGACCGGGGACTGGCATTGGAAAGAATCATAGAGACCGGCCTCGAGAATATAAGCGATATTGAGGTAACAAGGGGCCTGGAAAAAAATGAGCGGGTTGTAACCAGCGGCTTCGAAACACTGAGCAACAGGTCGAAGGTGAAAATCATCAAATAACTGCCATGAAGTCTATTGCCCGATTTGCTGTAAATAACCCTGTAACGGTTCTCATGCTTGTGCTGGCGATCATACTGCTGGGATTCATCTCGTTCGGGAAGCTGGGAACCGATCTGTTCCCCGATCTCAATACACCAAAAATATATATAGAACTTAAGGCGGGGGAGAAACCTCCCGAAGAAATCGAGAAGAACTATGTCGACCAGATTGAGTCGCTGGCAATGAGGCAGAGTGATGTTGCCAGCGTTTCTTCAGTCTCGAGGGGAGGGACTGCCATTATAACTGTCGAATACAGCTGGAACAAGGACATGGATGAAGCTTTCCTCGACCTTCAGAAGGAACTCAGCTCATTCAGCCAGAATTCCGACCTGGAGGATTTCACCATCTCGCAGTACGATCCCAACGCCTCGCCGGTGATGATAGTCGGCCTCCGGAATCCGCGGATCGAAAATATGGATGAACTGCGAAAGGTGGCTGAGAACTATGTCAGGAATGAACTTGTAAGGATTGAAGGGGTGGCTGACGTAAGGATAGTGGGAAAGGAAGAAAGCGAAGTGGTCATCGAGACCAACAAGTACCTGCTCGAATCGTTCGGACTTACCACTGATGCCATTGCCGCCCAGATCATGAACTATAACAGGAATGTATCGGGCGGTTCCATAGTCGACATGGGTACAAAATATGTTGTTAAGGGTGTAAGCGTTCTGGAAGATACTGAGGATCTTCAGAATATTATTGTCGGATTTAAAACATCTGCCCCGGCTGTCAGCGGGCAGTCCGTGGCAGGTCAGGCTGCGGGCCAGGCTGCGGGTAATACCTCAACCGGCGAAAGGGTGCCTGTTTACCTAAGGGATGTGGCCAGGATAGGCTATGATAACAAGGACCCGGAAAACATAGTAACCATCAACGGCGAAAGATGCATCGGCCTGTCAATTTACAAGGAACCGAAATATAACACAGTCGATGTGGTACTTAGTCTCACCACAGCTTTTGACCAGCTCGGCAAAGCCCTCCCCGGCTATGAATTCATAAGGGTCCTCGATCAGGGAACCTATATTCAGAATTCAATAGGCGAGGTAAAAAACACCCTGCTCATCGGGATCTTCCTCGCAGTAATAGTTTTGTACGTCTTCCTGAGAAGGATTGGTGTAACCCTCGTCATAAGCCTTGCCATCCCGATCTCGATAATAGCAACCTTCAACCTTATGTACTTCAGCAATCTGACACTGAATATAATGACGCTCGGAGGACTTGCACTGGGCGCCGGGATGCTGGTTGATAATGCAATAGTTGTGCTGGAGAACATAACCCGCAACAGGGATGAAGGACTGCCTTTGAAAGAAGCCATTATTACAGGCACAGCCCAGGTAGGCGGAGCAATAACCGCCTCAACAATAACCACCATAGTTGTGTTCCTCCCCATCGTATACCTGAGGGACGCCTCGAGCGAGATGTTCCGCGACCAGGCCTGGACAGTGGCTTTTGCACTGATCTCATCCCTCATCGTGGCTATGCTTGTAATACCGATGCTGGTGTCAACCCTACTGCCGTCAGAAAAGAAAAAGACTGTAACTGTCAATGCATTGAACTTCACAGGGTACGACAAATACCTTGGCAGGATCCTCAAAAAAAGAAAGCTTGTGATTCTTCTTTCAGTAATAATACTTGGTGCAACGGGACTTCTTGTTCCGAGGCTTGGAAGCGAATTCATGCCCCGTTCCGAATCGGCCGAATTCACGGTAAGGCTCAGTCTCCCTGAAGGAACCAGCCTTGAAAGAACAAATAATACCGCCGTGAGAACAGAGGAGATAATAAATAGTCTTCTGGGAGAAAAGGTAAGACTGATCTATACCCAGTCGGGCAGTGACAATACTTCATCAATGTCACTTTCTTCAGGATCGAAGGGTGAAAACAACGCCTCCCTGAAAGTCATTCTGGAGGATGAATTTGCCTCCGAAACCGAAGATGCAATCACCCTGGTACAGTCATATCTAGGCACTATCCCCGACGTTGAAGTAAGCTTCTCAAGGGAAGAAACAGCCCTCCAGTCGTCACTTGGAACCACCGAATCGCCTTTTGCCCTCGAGATATCAGGAAAGGATTTTTCTGAAATGGAAAGGATACTGAGGGAATCGGAAGCAATACTTAGGGAAAATGAGGGCCTAAGCAATATCACCACATCACTCGACGAAGGAACTCCGGAGGTGGAGGTGGAAATCGACCGGTTCAAAACAAGCTATTACGGGGTGACGGTCGAAAACGTCATTAATCAGGTAAGAGGTTATCTGCAGGGCGCCGCCGCCGGAACCTTCGAAAAGGATGGCGAACTTAAGGACATTACTATCAAACTGGGCGATATCTCCCTGAGCCAGCTCAGCGACCTTATTATAACAGCAGGAAATATAAAAGTTCCCCTTAGCGAAATCGCCCGTGTAAGTACCATAACCAGCCCGCGGGAAATCACACGCCGCAACCAGTCAAGAACCTGTTATATCTATGCAATGACAGACAAGGATCAGCCTTTTGATAAAATCATCAGGGATGCCGGGACTTCATTGCGGTCGGTGGCCCTTCCATCCGACTACAAACTGGATTTCACCGGCGAGGAACTCAAGCGGAGGGAATCAATGTCGAACCTGACATTTGCGCTCGTCCTTTCACTTGTACTGGTGTTCATGGTACTGGCCTCACAGTTTGAATCAATATTGCAGCCTTTCATAGTAATGCTGACCATACCATTGGCTGGCGTGGGTACCGTACTCACCTTCTTCATCCTGGGCAAGCCCCTGAATATGATGGCTTACATTGGAATAATTATGCTTGCAGGGATAGCGGTAAACAATGCCATAATTCTGATCGACCGCATAAACCAGCTCAGGGAGGCGGGAACGCCTAAAAATGATGCCATAATCCTTGCGGGAGCTCAGAGAATAAGACCTATTCTCATGACAAGCATTACAACCATCCTGGCACTTCTGCCTCTTACCATCGGAATCGGAGATAGTGCATCACTCAGGTCTCCCATGGCACTCGCAGTGATCGGAGGACTTTTCTCCTCCACCCTTCTCACCCTGATCGTCATACCCTGCGTCTACTGGGTTATCGACAGCTTCGGCGATTTATTGACAGGCAGGAGAAAGATGAGCAACAAAATGAATAATAAAGCATAGGAAGGTATGGATTTCATTCTCAAAAGAAAGGTCCTTATCAGCATGCTCTTCATAGGGCTCTCCGTACTGGGCTATGTTTCGTACAGTAAGCTGGCTGTGGAGCTGCTACCCAATGCCGAATTCCCGACAC
>JAFGXK010000247.1 GCA_016936695.1 Bacteroidales bacterium
AGCCTGGTATTGTTCCGGGCGGCTTTTTGAGCAAGCATCTCATGAACCTCCTCAAGCACGTTTGCGATCCTGAAATGGACCTTTTCGAGAGTCAGCTTGTCGCTTTTCAGTTTTGAAAAATCCAGAACGTCATCAATAATCCTCAGGAGATGGTCGGAGGAAGATCTTATTATATTAAGTGATTTTGAGGTTTCACTGTTGTTGCTTTCCCGGAGAAGCTGTTCGGTGAATCCAGAGATGGCTGTTAACGGAGTTCTGATCTCATGAGTGATGTTTGCCATGAACAGTTCCCTGGTTTTGGCAAGTTTTTCAGTTTCATCCCTCGACTTTTCAAGGGCAGCCTGATAAGCCATTGCATTTCTGGCATACCTGATGATTATATAGATTACCAGCAAACCGAGAAGCCCTCCGGTTATTGCCACCAGCACAAGCCATCTGTAGGTTTCTCCGGCGACTTTCCGCGCCTCCTCCGCCTTCAGCCCGATCTGGCCATAAACCTCATCCTCCATGCTTGATATGAGGTCGTAGAATTTTTCAGTGATCACGCTGCTGTTCCTTGCCAGCTGAAGCTCCCTGACCGCCAGCTGTTCCCTCGTCATCTGGTTTCTTGCGATTATCTCCTCGTAATCGGCGCCTGTTTCTCTTTTAGCCCCTGTTGTATCGGGACTAAGCCTGAATTCCCTTTGCGCCGCACCCTCTCCAGCAAGAGTACCTGATGCTGAGTCAAGATGAATAGAGAGACTCCTGAGATTCCTGATTACGTTGTCGTCCCTCGAAAGAACCAGCAGCTGGGTCCATATTGAGATATTCCTGCCAATCAGATTGGTTATCGTATCAGTCTGAGCAAGCAGAACTGAGTCATTATTGCAGGCTTCCTTCAGTTTGGCAATTTTTTCATCTATTCCTGCAATGAATGTATAGTATGGCCTGATATCGGCAGGATGTCTTGTTGCCATATAGATCCTGACGCTGTTTCCGGCTTTCTCAATGTCGGTTGAGATATCCCTGATGCCAACCAGCCTTAGCTCCGGCGATTCGTCAATCTTAATGGAAGATACAATTAATGAAAGGTTTCGGTAAAACATGTAAAAGGCTGCCGACAGAAGTATTACTGCCAGGATCATAAGTAATCCGACCCTGATCTGGATCGAATTTCTGCCGGGCTCCTTTACGGATGGATCGCTCATCGATCCAAAGATACCGAATATTTGTTTTCTATATGTTGCTGAAGATAAAGACCACAGAGAGCAGGTGCAAAATCGTCCTTGACGACAAAATAATCGTGAGGTATGGTGTGCAGTTTCTCCCTTACCGATTTCGACTGCGAAAGCAGGATTACCATGGCATCGCATGAGTGCTCCTTTAGAACCTTTATCACATGTCCCGCGTTGAGTCCTTCGCCAAGGTAGTAGTCAATGAAAACAGCATCATATTTGGTACTGAGATCGCCTGCCTTGATCTTCTTCATGTATTCGGCGGCATTTGTATAGGATCGCAGCACCAGCTGGTACTGCCCCCTGGTAAGTATACCGTTGAGGCTTTGCTGAATCGCATTCGAAAGCAGGTTGCTGTAGTACTCGTTGTCTTCGATTACAAGAATATTAATGGTCTTCTTCATGGGGCGGGTTGTTGAATTCCTGTAATAATATCCAACTCCGTGCCATAATCGGCCGTCAAGGGTGGTTATTTGTGTATTCTGCTTAAAATGAGATGATTATAATATCAACATCACTGGCTTTGCCCTGATCCGGAAAGGAGGGAATTCTCATAATGAGAAATCTATGTTTCTTAATGAAAAAAACCGCCTCAGAGAGTTACTCGCTGAGGCGGCGTTGTTATTGGGTTGCTTTAGTTGCTGGTTACTAGTTGCTGGTTGCTTGTTGCTAGTTAAAAGGTTCCAGGTTCATCGTTCATAGTTTATCGTTCATCGTTGCTGGTTACTTGTTTCTAAGTTCTTAACCAGCAACCAGCAACTTATATTGTTTCTTTAATTTTCATCGTGGGTTATCTTCTTCCCGATGAGCCGGAGCTTCTGGATGATCCCGACGAAGAACTGCTGCTGCTTCTGCCTGATGAGCTGCCGGAAGATGCCTGAGCCGAACTCCGGCTGGGTGATGATGATCTGGCAGCGGAGGAACTAACCGAACCGCGGCTGGGCGATGATGATCTGGCAGCAGGGGCCGATGATCTTGAAGAGGAAGTTGAGCCTGATCTGCTGTAGCTTGATTGCGGTCTGGGAGCTGATGCCTGCGACCTCTGGGGCGAACTCGATCGGGTAGCGGCCTGAGGCCTGGAGCTGACCGGAGCGGATCTCTGGACAGTTGCCGGTCGCTGAGCCGTTGTTGGTCTCTGAGCCGTTGACGGCCTCTGAGCTGTTGTTGGTCTCTGAGTCGCTGCCGGCCTCTGAACGGTCTGAGGTCTTTGAGTTGTTGCCGGCCTGGTTACTGTGGAAGACGTGCTCCTCTGGGTTGAGGCCTGTGCTGTAGAAGGCTGGGTTCTTCTTACCTGTGTGTTAGCCTGGGTGCTTACCCTGCTCTGGCTTGTTGCAGGTCTTTGAACCGGTTCACTTCTCCTGACTGTATTGTTTGTCGTGGCAGTTGAACTTCTTTGAGTTGCAACCGGCCTTTGCTCAGTTGCACTTCTTCTTACTGCAGTTCCTGAAGAAGCCGGATTGCTCCTTTGTACCGTTGACTGACTCTGGCTGGTTGTGGCTCTTCTGGTGGTGTTTGCCGATACAGCCGATGAACTTTGAGTCGATGATGATCTGCGCATGGATTCCGTTGAGGCAGTCTGGCTGCTGCTGCGTCTGGTCTGACTGAGTTTTGCGTAGTGCGATTCACCCACATTCCTCATATCGGGGCGGGAGTAAGTGTCCCTGTAATGGCCATCCCTCACCCTGCGTGAGTACATGGTTGAATGTGATCTCAGCCGGGTGTAGTAGAAATCGTTGTATCTGTGATACCTGATGTGATCCCAGCGCCTGAACATCGAGTAATAATAGTTGTGGATATTGTAATAATGGAAGCCGTAGTAGTAGTGGTAATAGAAGGGGCGCCAGGGATTCCAGTAGGAGGGATAGTAGCCCCAGTACCATGATGAGTACCAGGGTATGTAAGAGGGGTAATAAATGTACCTTACAACCGGCCAGTCAGCAACCAGATGGATGGTTACCCTGCTTCCACCGGTGTACCCCGGATTGTATGTTCCTGAGTAGTAGTTGTCATAATCGGGCTCGATTATATAATTCCTTCCATAGAGGGCTTCATCGCCGACAAGCTGGATGTTGACCGATCCGTCGGAGAACTTCTGGACCGTGAATACGGCAACGTCCTGGGTTTCGTTGCGATCCAGGGCCACTCTGAGTACAATGTTGTGAACGTTTCCGTCGACATAGTCCTGTACGGTTATGTAGTCGACGTAATTGTCGCCGTTCAGATCGAGGTTGTTGACCCTCGTGTCTGCATCGTTAAGTGATCTTTCGAATTCCTCGAGGGTCTTAGACTCCTGGAAGAGATTCAATACCGCGTAAAGATTGAGGTTGTCACCAGGAAGTCCAAGGTAATCATCCGGGTAGTCCCGGGCGGTCAGGGTGGCTCCCGCTGTCATCATTACTGCGAGGATGGTAGTTATTATATACTTTTTCATGACGTGGAGTGTTAATTGATCTGTGCCTTTACATCTTAAATAGCAAATGCCGTACCAAAAAAAAGAGTGAGAGTGAGAGTGAGAGCGAGGAAGAGGACCCTCGGGGGGTTGGGGTATTATTTTTTTTGATTTTCGGGATTTGCAACCACTTGCCTTGAAGTGTCGGGATCCTTAACAGGAGGTACCGGAAGAGGCAGTGGTTTTTTATGCCTCATGTCGGGTGCTCCGTTCCTGTGGTCGGCATTCTCTTTCTTCTCTATTCCGGTTCGTTTCTCCTGAGGTTCCTGCGAGGGAGCTGATACCGCTGCTGTGATCAGAACCGTGAGGAAAGATATGAATATGAACTTTTTCATTGCCTTGTGTTTTTTGAATTGTTAAATCAAAAGACATGCCAAAGGTATGCCCTTTGCCCTTCGCCCTGCGCCCTTTGCCTTTCAGCTATCAGGCTGAGTGCCTGCTTATATTAAGGAGAGCTTCTGCTTGTTTCACCTGGTCCGGTTCCCCGATCACATAGGCGATGTCGCCGCCCTCAAGGACTGTATCCGGAGCCGGGTGCTCTATAATTTCCTGTCCTCTTTTAATGGCCAGGATGGTGACTCCTGTTTTCCTTCGCAGGTCGAGTCCGATGAGTGTCATCCCATCTGCGGATGAGTTTGTTCCGATATTTATCACGGAAATGTTCATATTCTGGAACTCATCGAATATCGAAGGTTTGTTCACCAGGTCCTTTTCAGTATAGGCACCGAGGCTCCGGTTCCTGATACCCGTTATTATCCTGCTGATCTCCTTGTGAGGCATATGTCTTTTTGTAAGGATACGGTTCATCATGTCAATTGCTATCTCCAGCTTTTCAGGGATAACCTCATCGGCGCCCACTTTATAAAGCTGTTCCACATTAGTGACCGTGGTTGATCTAACCAGTATATATGCGCTGTTGTTGATTTTTCTCACCTTTTCTACTATTGCCATCGATGGGATCAGACTTCCGACCGATATAACCACCACATCCGCATTTTCGGCATAGGCTTTTTTAAGAACGGGTTCATTGACTGCGTCGCCATAGATGACTGTATCGCCTTCACTCATCTTCTGATGGACAATATTCGGATCAAAGATTATTGAGATATGCCGGATATCGTTGTATTTTGCCATAAGTGATAGTTTAAGGGCGCTTGGGTCTTTCCCTATTATCACCAGGTGATTGCTGAACGGGGGCAGCGTAAGCTCTTTAAGGGGAAATAGTCCGTTGCGCATCACGGCCGGAAGGGGTAGCTTTGATATTGTTTCAACCAGCCAGGGGGAGAAATAAAACAGGAAAGGGGTCATCCCCATACTTAATACGGCTACGGCCAGGAAAAGATGATAATAAAAACCGGGGAGGATCCCGTTGCCGAATCCTATGCTGGCCAGTATGAACGAAAATTCACCTACCTGGCTGAGTGCCAGTCCCGTGAGAATGGTTCCCTTCAAGGTATGTCCCAGGATGAAACCCGTTCCACCGGCGATAAAGCTTTTCAGCGTTATTACCAGAAGAAAGCAGACCATTACCAGCACCCAGTTATCCATTACAAAATGTACATCGAAAAGCATTCCGATCGATACGAAGAAGAAGCTTGAAAAAACATCCTTGATAGTATAGAAATTGCCGAATATATTATGACTGTATTCCGATTCGGAGATCATCAGTCCGGCAAGGAAGGCTCCGAAGGCGAGTGACATTCCAAGCTCGAAGGATAGAAGAGCGATAGCAAAGCAGATCAGGAAGATGCTGATCATGAATAACTCCTGGTTTTTAGCGCTGGCAATTATGGTCAATAGTTTAGGGAGCAGCCATTTGTTGCCCGCATAGGCAAGGCCGATTATTGCGGCAACTTTGGCGGTGAGAATGAGGAATTCAGTTGCGAAGTTTACATTGGTCTGTGCCAGCAGGTCGGTGAGCAGAAGGAGGGGAGCCAGAAGCAGATCCTGAAAAATAAGTATGCCCACCACTGTACGTCCATAGTTTGATGTTACCTCCGATCTCTCCTGGAGTATTTTGAGTACCAGTGCCGAACTGCTCAGGGCCATAAGGAAACCGAACAGGAGAGCCCCCTCACGGCTTATGTCAAAGAATCTCGAAGCCAGATAGAATACTGCCGCCGTAATTGTTACCTGCATGAATCCTCCAAGGAAGACTATCTTTCTGATTTTCATGATGTGTTTAAGAGAGAATTCCATTCCGATGGTAAAGAGGAGGAATACAACACCAATCTCGGCAAGCATCTCAATGTTATGGGCATCGTTTACCAGTGAAAGCAGATGAGGGCCTGCAATTATGCCTGTCAGAAGGTATCCGGCAATGGTTGGTATCCTGAATTTCGTGAAAATCAGGTTCACAAGTGTCGACAGTGCAAATATTATAACTATGTCCTTCAGAAAAGATAGTTCCATCCGGTTTTCAGTAGGGTTATTTCTCCAAAGTTAATTTTTTTTCATTTTCTGATTCAGTAAACCGCAAACCAAACACACTTCATTATTTCCTCTATTCCGGAAAAACCTTATATTTGCCCGGTTCAATACCCGGGATCATGAGGATAAGAGATGTCTGACTGGAAAAAAGTTTTTGCAATAATCTTCACCGGGCAGCTGTTTTCGACTCTCAGCAGCTATATTGTAGGGTATGCAGTAACCTTTTGGCTTAGCATTGAGACGGGGTCGGCCGAGGTGCTCGCTTATGCCACTATAGCTTCCCTTCTTCCCCAGCTGGTTCTTGGAATGTTCACCGGCGTTTTTGTCGACCGCTGGAACCGGAAACGGATAATGATTTTATCCGATGTTTTCATTGCCCTTTGCACTCTTACCATCGCCATCCTGTTTTATGCAACGGATGTAAAGATTTCCTACATATATGCATTGCTTGCTCTTCGTTCAGCCGGCATGGCTTTCCACGTCCCCGCCATGCAGGCTTCGGTCCCGCTTCTGGCTCCTCCCGACAAACTGATGCGTATATCAGGCATCAATAACATGATTCAGTCGGTGAGTGTCATTGCCAGTCCGGCTTTGGCTGCATTGCTGATAACCCTGCTCGACATGAGCTGGGTGCTGATGATCGATGTTGGAGGTGCTCTGATTGCGGTAGTAACATTGATGATGGTTCATATTCCCAACCCTGAAAAGCTGAGCCAGGCTGAGCCGCATGTTTTCAGGGAGCTTAAGGAAGGGATCAGGGAGATTTACACCAAACCGGCTCTTTTGTGGATGTTCATATTGTCGGTTTTCATGCACATGTGCATAATGCCGATAGCGGCCTTATTCCCTCTGATGACTCTTCAGCATTTCAACGGCACTACTTACATGATGAGCATTGTGGAGATTGCCTGGGGAGTCGGGATGCTGATAGGAGGTGCCGTGCTTGGCTATAAGTGGCTGGGCAGGCACAAGGTGACAGCGATAAACCTTATGTATTTTGTGATAGGCACGACTTTCGTACTGTCAGGTCTTCTGCCCCCGTCGGGATTTGCCATATTCGCCATGATAACGGCATTCGGGGGTATTTCGGCTGCTGTTTATTCCGGGTCGTTCACAGTTGTAATACAAACCATGGTTGAACCATCGGCCCTGGGGAGAGTGTTCTCTCTTTACACAAGTCTTACGCTTATGCCTTCAATGATCGGATTGCTCGCAACAGGGTTCATCGCTGATACCATCGGGATAGGAAATGCTTTTATAATCTCAGGTGCGGGGATTTGCATCCTAGGAATCATAGCATTTGTTGTTGCTCCACTCCGGACCATTGTAAGGGAGGAGAGCAGGGGAGGTTCGGT
Source organism: Bacteroidales bacterium (assembly GCA_016936695.1). Lineage (GTDB taxonomy): Bacteria > Bacteroidota > Bacteroidia > Bacteroidales > VadinHA17 > LD21. The sequence goes on from JAFGXK010000247.1 coordinate 7,449, forward strand.
TATGGCAGGTAATTAGACAATCTCCATTGAACTGTAACCCTGTCCGTTCCTGTTAAGCCTGATCTGGGTGGCAATACGTTCCTGCATCGCCTCGATATGAGAGATCACTCCTATTGTCTTGTTTGTTTCAAATTGCAGTTTCTCAAGAGTGTCTATTGTCAAATCGAGGGTTAAGCGGTCGAGGGAACCGAATCCTTCGTCGATGAACAGGCTTTTTATGTCGACCTGTCTCGAGGCCAGATCTGACAGGGCAAGAGCCAGCGAAAGGCTCACCAGGAAGCTTTCGCCTCCCGAAAGTGATTTTACCGATCTCTTCAGGTCGCCCATGTGAGTGTCGATCACACTCAGACTGTCGTCCTTGTCTTCTTCCGGGATGTCAAGCTGATACCTGTCGTTCAGCATCCTGAGCCTTCTGTTGGCAAGCTTTACCAGCTGATAAAGAGTGAGCTGCTGGGCAAAGGTGCTGAACTTCTTCCCTTCGGCATCGCCTATGTATTTGTTGAGAAGAACCCATTTTTCGCTGGTTTTCTTCTGACGCTCAATATCGGCATTAACGGCTTCGAGCTCTTTAAGCGACTCCGTCTGTAAACCCTTCCTTGTTACAAGGCCATCCCTCCGTACATTTTCCTCTTCAAGCTTTTTGCCAACGGTCTCCAGTTCGGCATTTAAGTCTTCAACCTGTGCAGGAGTGTCAGACAACTTCATTTCACTTAACCTCGACCTGTATTCTTTCAGGGTAGTCATAATTTCAAGAAGCCCGTTCTTCAGATTTTCTTCCCGGGCGGTAAGAACCTTGTAATCTGAATCCTTAATTATATCTTCAAGGGCTTTTCCAATTTCCGGGTAATCGGGGAGCTCATTTTTGAGTTCTTCTTCAAGAGCGGTCAGGTCCTTTCTGTCCTTTTCCACACGTTCATCCAGTTCCCTTTTTTCCTCAAGCTGCCTGTCCCTTGTGGTGTTGTTTTCGGTAAATCTTTTTATCAGAGAGCTTGTTACCTGCCTTACGTCTATACCGTTGAACAGCACTTGCCTTTTCCGGTGAAGCGCATCTGCCATGGTTTTGAGATCAAGAAGACTAACAAGACGACCAGTCAGGTCAATAAGCTTTGTCTTTGCAGTCGATTCCGAAATGAGTTTTTCCAGGTCATCGGTAAGGGTTCTCAACGAATCGAGTATAGCCTGAGGTTCCATGGACCTGTACTCTTCCGGAAGGCCGGAAAGCGCTGATTTGCATTTTTCGGTCACTTTCAGGATATCTTTGCCAAGGTCGGCAATTTCCTTCAGTTTTCTTTCCTTTATTTCAGTATTCTGATTCAGCCGGGTTTCAAGCGAGAAAAGAATTTTTCTGCACTTTTCACATTCTTCACCGGCTTCTTTAATTTTCCCGGAGAGTTCATCAGCGGCGGCCGGACTATGTTCCCTGTATGGATGATGGATTGAACCGCAAAGTGGGCAAGGTTCTCCATCAGTAAGGCGCTGCCTGTGTTCTTCGAGACTTGCCGAAAGCTCGCGTATTCTCCTTTCCCTGATAAGATTCTCCTGTACGAGATCCGCTTTTGTTTTTTCATCCTTTGCCTTTGCGATAAGCCCGGGCAGTTCATCAATGACCTTCAGAGCTTCACTGAGTTCGTTGTTGTCTATTTCAAACCGCAGGTTAAGGTTGTTGAGTTGAAGCTTTTCAGTCTTATATCTGTCAGCGGATTCGCTGAAGAACCTCACCTTTTTCAATCCTGCCTCAGGTGATTTCACGAGTTCAGGATCAAGTCCGGCTGTCAGTAATCCGATCGAGGTATCCTTTTCAGTAATCAGTCTGCGGACATCTGCCTCCATTTTACCGGGATTGGAGAGGTCCGGCCTCATCTTAAGTTCGGCACATATTCTGACAACTTCTTTTTTGCCTGTATCTGCAAGGGTATCCTTCTCTGCTTTTTGTCTTTCAATTTCAAGTACCTTTTTCTCGAATGCATCGAGAGCGGCGGGGACCTCATCTGAACTTCCTGTGAGTCGGGCAACCTCCTTCCTGATCTCTTCATCCCTGTTCTGGCATCCGATAATATCCTGCAGGATTTTTCCCTGCCTTTCAGTATTGCTGACAAGGTTTTTCCCCATTTGCTGCCAGTCCCACAGCTTTTTTGAGAAGGGCATCAGTTTACGGTGCTTTTCGAGTCTTGCTCCGTTCAGTCTTACAAACTCCTCATGCTCTGATGCCAGTTCTTTTTCCCTGGTTTCCTTAACTGCCAGATTTGAAGCGAGCTGCCTGATATCTTCCTTGAGTTTTTTCTGATCGTTCAGAGTCTTTATTCTGGCAGCGTATGATTTTATAAAATTGTCCCGTTCCGCAAGTTCGGAGAGAAGTTGTGCAAAGGAGTCATTGTCCATAAGCCTGTTCCTTAGATCCTTTTCCCTTGCAAGCAGATTCTCGAGTTCCTGTCCGAATTGTCTGTTCCTGCTGAAGGCAGCTTTCCCCAGTTCCCTGTAGATCCAGCTTCCGGTTATCTGCTCAAGAAGTTTCCCCCTTTCGTCTCCTTTTGCCTTCAGGAAGGCTGAAAAGTCTCCCTGAGCAAGGATTATGGCTTTAATGAACTGATCGAAGTTTAGGCCGATGTTCTTCTCATTTCCGGGAGGGACCTCTGTTTTTTTAAGATCAAGAAGGGCTCCGCTGCTGTCGTACAGTTCCAGTTCGTATTCCCTCAGGGTACCCGTGCGGGTTTTTGATATGCTCCATTTTGAAGTAAATATGCCCTTTATGCACTGGTAGCTTACTTCGGCAAAGCAACTGTTCATTTTCCGGGTGATTATTAGTCCGGTCCTCTCGATAAGCCCCTTTGATATCTTCTCGTCAACTCTAGGAATCCTGTCGAAGAGTGCGAGTGTGATTACATCAAGAATGGTTGTTTTGCCTGTTCCTGTGGCGCCTGTTATTGCGAACAGTCCGGCAGATGCCAAAGGATTCCGGCTGAAATCTATTTCATGAACGCCTTTCAGTGAGTTTATGTTTTCAAATCTTATCTTCAGTATTTTCATGGCTTATTCATTCTGTTTCTGCCAGACTTCTTCAAGCAATTCGGCAAATGCTTCTTTCAGCATAATTACAGTATTCTCATCAAGATTGTCGTTTTCCATCTTTCTTTCAAAGACTTCCGAAGGCTCCAGTTCTTCAATACTGGTACCGGCATCATAAATGTCGGCCGTTCCGGATGTCTTGTTAAGAAACCTGATTCTGCTCTTTATGATCTCCATGGTTTCCATAGAGAACTCATTCACAAGTGTTTCGAGTTCGCTCCTTTTCGCAGGATCTTCATTTTCCTCAGTGGCATCAAGTTCGATAAGTGTTGTGAGGAGTCGGTTTCCCGGCGTGAGCCGGTTTAATTCTTCCTTTATGGCGCTTACTGTTCCCGTAAGTTTAATCAGATTTCTGGCAGGAGGGACCGGTACCGATGTGACCGTAGTCTTTCCCTTTTCGAGTGTATAGATGAGCACCCGGTTGGTGTTGTCTCTTTCGCTGAATGATAGTTTTACGGGCGAACCGCTGTAATGTATTTTACGGGCGCCGTCGGGCGACTGGGGGTTATGGAGGTGGCCGAGGGCATAGTGTGAGAAATATGACGGAAGTTTTCCCGCTTCAATGGCAGCCAGGTTCCCGACCTGAATATCCCGTTCACTTTCAGACAGGGTTCCTCCCAGGACGTAGAAATGTCCCATCGCTATAGCCGGAATCCCCGGGTATAGTTTTTCACATCTTACCGCGATGTCGGAGTAAATTCGGATAATTCCCGCCCTGATGCTTTCCAGCCGGTCCTCATAGCTTTCTTCGGGAGCATGTCGCCGCAGATCAGCATCGCGGATAAAAGGAACGGATGCGATCACCAGTCCGGGATATCCGTCAGCTTCTTTAACTAAAGTCAGCATCTCACCAGGATCGTCCGGCAGTCCGCCGGTAACGTGAATGTCGAGTTCTCTCAGCAATTCCCCGGGGGCCTCGAGCATTGAAGGGGAATCGTGGTTGCCGCCTGCAATAATAACCTTGCATTTCAGCCTTGAAAGCCTGACAAGGAGTTCATAGTACATCTTTCTCGATTCGCTCGAAGGATTGGCAACATCGAAAATATCGCCCGGGATTATCAGGGAGTCAATCTTTTCGCTTTCTATAATATTGGTCAGCCATTCGAAAAAAAGTTGCTGGTCTTCCGCCAGCTCCTTTTCGTAAAGCCGTTTACCAATATGGAGATCTGATGTTTGAAGTATTCTGATTGCCATAGTTGATGAACCGCGGGATTAAATGAATTTAGCATTGAAATCGGCTGAGGGGTCTTTCTCCTCAGTATTGATGATCCACTGGAATCCTGTTTCACCGTTTTTGTGGGTTGAGGAGCCGGCATTATAGCACCGGGGGATGCCCCAGGTTCCATGGTATATCTTCAAAGCGCTTTCTTCGTCCCTGTGGTAATGCCCGAAAAGAAGCATCTCGACCTGGTTCTCAATGATGACCTTCAGCTCTTCACTGTCCTTCAGCTGCATTGCCAGCTTGAAATCGAAGGGATGATGGTGGAGATAAACTATTTTCCTGCTGGCAGCGACTTCAGGCCTCCGCATTAATCTTACAAGGCGTGAGAGCTGTGTTTTCCCGATTTCGCCTTCAGAGAAAAACCGATCGTGCCAGTTCAGTTCCCAGGCAGTCGAGTCGAGACCTATGAACGCGAATTCATCGATAAGGTCAACTTTCGGGTAAGAAATTCTTCTGTCGTGAAAAAACTTTTGTTTGAACTGTCCGACAAACTTCCTGTTTCCCAGAATTCCTGTACCGTAGTCATGATTGCCTGGTACCACCAGTACGCGGTATCCCGATTCTTCAAGACTTATGATTCCGGCAATTGCTTCTTCATACTGTTCCGGATGAAATGCATTGTCTGCAATATCCCCGGTAATAACAACAATGTAATCCGATGACGGCAGGCAGGTCCTGGAAATACCACCAATTATAAGGCGGAACCGCTCTCCGCACTCCTTGTGTCCGATATGCAGGTCGGACAGGTGAATTATCTTCTTCACGGATTTATGTCAAAAAATGTACAGGTTTAAAGATAGTACAGGATGTCCGGATTATCAAGGATTTTCATTCCGGCGCTTTTATAGCTCCTGATAAACGGTTCTGCAGGGAGTGTCCGGTCAGTTTTCCGGAAGGTTGTACATACGCCGGGTCTGGCATAATACAAGAAATTGATTTCTGAATGAATCGTCGTCCTGAATTGTTGCATAAAATTCATCAAGGTACCGGAGATTCCTTATTATGGTGGCCCTGGATATCAATTTCTCTTCTTCCAGGATTGATTCAAACACTGGTTTAAGCTCCCAGAAGTATTCAAATGTATTATCATATTCCTCACTGGTATAGCACAAACCCTTATAGACTTTTCTTGGACTCAGGAATCTTTCAGGGACGTTTCTGGGTTTTGTATAGCTTGCATCGATAAGACCTGCGAAATCAAAATCATAGGGTACTGCAAGAAGAGCTTTGGTGGTATCTTCAGGTTTGAGTATTATCACATTCCGACGGGATGTAATAAACCAGTCTTTGTTTCCTATCATATATTGAAATATCGACATAATCCTGAAGTTTTCCCTTTCGAGGTCGAAGGGAGTCAGGAATCCTTCGAATTTTTTTGCATGGAAGCGTTCAGCCAGACGGTCATCGTCCTCTATGAAGAAGCTGTATCTTTCAAATAATTCTATTTCGGTTGAGGTGTCATAATAACTGATTCTTACCAGCCGGACATTCAGGCTCAGGTCAGTTACCCTGTTATACATTTTATAGATCAGGTATTCCTCGAGGACATCTTCCTCTCTCTGGCATGGAGTAACAAGCTTAAGTTTGTCCTCATTCATGAATATGGTATTCTCGACCTCCTTTTTCTTAAAGTTGATTCTGAGAGGAGGGAAAGAGCAGATTTCAGGATTGCGTCTGAAATCTCCCCTGGCCCTTACTTTTACATCGAATATTTGAGTTTTTCCGTCGGGTGTATGGTAAAGAAGCTTTCCATCAACGTACACCGGTTCAGCTGCTGTATCGGCCCTGATCGCAGTAAAATCAGATCTAAGTTCAATATTGAGTATTTCATCCGACAGAAAAAGAGTATCAGGTTTTTCTGCCGGATAAGATCCCTGAACGAAAGTCATTACCGATGAAAACGCCAGGATCAATAACAGGCGAAGTTTTAACGGTACAAGCATTGTGAGGATTATTATCATTATAAATTTACGATATTCACAATAATAAAAACACAATCCCTGTCAAAAATGTTCAGCCGGCAATTGCATGAACTGCCGGCTGAATATTAATTTAAACCCTGAAGATCTTAAAAAGCGGTCTTGCGGATTAATGTTGAATTTGTCAGTGTTTTAAAAGTCCTCATGCCATTTTGAACGGTCGGGAGGAGCCGGGACAGTGACTTTTTTTACCGGTTTTTCATTCAGCTCCTTCAGGAGTACTTCCACTGCTTTTTCAACGCTGGGATCCATTCCTTTTACCAGTTGTTCGGGACGGTCAACAACCTCGATGTCGGGAGATACTCCGATACCTTCGATTATCCATCCTTCTTCCTTGTCGAATATCCCGAACCGCGGAACGGAGATATTGCCTCCATCAACAAGCCGGGCATTGCCGGATATCCCTACCAGGCCTCCCCAAGTGCGGGTACCGATAAGCTTCCCGAGTCCGAGTTTTTTGAAGAAGTAGGGGAATGCATCTCCCCCGGATGATGAGTATCCGTTAACCAGCATTACCTTTGGCCCGTCGTGGGCGATAGCAGGCGATTTCCCCGGCTGCAGGCCGTTCTGATGCCAGTAAACCAAAGTGTGGCGGTCGAGAAGGTCGGCCATCCTGTCGGGTATAAAACCTCCTCCGTTGTAGCGTTCATCTATAATAAGGGCCTCCTTGTTCCAGTAGGTATACATGCCATGGAACAATTCCCTGTTTCCTTCAGTTGATGTGTTTGGCACATGGATATAGCCGATCCTGCCTCCTGAAAGCTTATCAACCATCGCCCGTCTTTCGTTTACCCAGTTGAAATATCTGAGCTCGAGCTCGCTTGCGATTGGTTTTATAATGCTGGTTCTGGCTCCATCAGGGGATGGTTTGGAATTGACTTTTATCTCGACAGGTTTTCCTGCCTTGTTTTCAAGGAAGAGATAAGGATTTGCCGAAGTGGTAACATCCTTGCCGTCGATGCTTATCAGGTAGTCTCCTTCCTTAACTTCAACCCCCATTTCTGTTAGTGGTGAACGTCGGGCTTCATTCCAGCTTTCACCCTGGAGTATCTTCGTTATTCTGAAGCGGCCTGATGCGTCATCTGCGGTCAGATCGGCTCCAAACAGGCCGTTGTTTATTCTTTTTACGTTATCGAAATCTCCCCAGTCGACATAACTGTGACCGGTGTTGCTTTCGGCCATTATTTCATTCAGAATGTAGTCGAGGTCGGCCCTGTGGCTTACAAACGGAAGAAGTGCACTGTATCTTTCTTTCATTTCAGGCCAGTTAACGCCGTGGATGTTGTTAACATAGAAGAAGTCACGGAAGATTCTCCAGGCATCGGTGTAGATCTGATTCCATTCCTTCCGGGGATCGATTTTCATCTCAAGTCCGTCGAGATTTAGTTTTCCTGCTCCGGCCTTCTGTCCAGGGGTAAGCTTGATAATGCCGAAATCGGGTCCGGAACGGTACATTGCCATCTTCCCGTCGGCAGTAATGGATGCCGACATTGCCCGGTCGAGTATCTCTTCATTTTTTTCTTCCTCTATATTGTACTTCATTAGTTTTCCGTCGTTCATGAAGATCAGCCCGCCATCGGCAGCGCCGACTATCCTGTATTCTCCTGCTTCACCCGGAAGGGCGGTCACGCGGTTGTTTATCCCGTTGAAATCGATTTCCACCTTTACCTTTTTTCCCTCTGCAGGAGTTTCTTCCTCCGGTTTGGCCTTTTTTGATTTTGTATCCTTAGCTGCAGGTGCTGCCTCCTTTTCCTCCTTCACCGGTTCAGTATCGTTCTTGTCCTTGAAAAGTTTGGGGCTTTTGGGAGTAAGCGCCATAGCATAGAGACGGGTTGCCTTGTCATAGATATAGTCGAAGTCGAAGCTCGAAAATGAAAGATTGTAATCACGGGCTGAAGCAAAGAATATATAATTGCCATCGAGGCTGAAGACCGGACTGTCGTCGGCGAATGTGCCGTCGGTAAGCTGATGTCTGGTCCCTGCCGGGATGTCGTAAACCCAGATCGCAGATTTTTCGTTTTCTCCCTCTTTAGTGTAGGTTATCCAGCGAGAGTCGGGAGAAAAGCTGTAGCTTCTGATTTCGTTTGAGGTCGCCTGATCGACATCGGTAATCTTCCCGGTAGAAGCTTCAATGAGCCGTAGTTTCATTGTTCTGTCGAAGAACAAAAGATGGCGGCTGTCGGGCGACCATTGCGGCTGGTATTTCCAGGCTGCCGATTTGAATGTTACCTGGCGTGGTTCTGCCCCTTTCTTGTTTTCAATTATCCAGAGTTCATATTCCCCTGTCTTGTCGGAGTAGTATGAGATATACTTTCCATCTGGCGACCAGGCCGGAAATACTTCACGGATGCCCTGTGTTTCTGTAAGGTTTTCGGTAATCCCGTTTTCAGCAGGCACCGAGAAGATGTCGCCCCTTGCGTCGAAGAGCGCCCGTTTGCCGGTGGGAGAGACGGCACCGCTGTGAATGTCGTCCTTTACATTCTTATAATACGGCACCAGATTGGGATTGTCGAAATTGATATTCACTTTCACTTTTTCCGATTGCCCCGACTGCAGGTTGAGGCGGTAGATGTAACCACCGTTTTCGTAAACAAGCTGATCTCCGTTCCCCGATGGCCACATGACGTCGAAATCGGTGTGCCTGGTAATCTGTGAGGTTTCCTTTGTAACCGTGTTGAATTTCCAGATATTGAGCTTCAGGTCGCGGTCGGAGGCAAAGAAGATATTGTCGCCCGACCATGTCGGAATCTGGTCAGTCCCTTCGAAATCGGTTATCTGCTCCGAGGTGTTTGCTTTCAGGTCATAGATCCAGAGGTCGGTTGCCCTTCCTCCCTTGTAGCGTTTCCAGTTCCTGAATTCGCGGTCGACCGGTGTAAAAACGATTTTCGATCCGTCGGGTGAAAGAACACCGAATCCTCCGTTGACTATCTGAAGCGGTTTTTCAAAAAGGCCGTCAAGGCCTACCAGGAAATATTTCCCCTGGCGTTCTCCGAATTCAGTCCGGGCCGAACGTATCAGAATCTGTTTGCTGTCGGTTGTCCAGTCCAGCACCGCATTGTCCCAGCCTCCCCTTGGAGGCATTACACCCACCGAGTTGTACCAGGTTAGCTGTCTGGGGACTCCTCCGTTTGACGGGATTACGAAGATCTGGCGGCTTCCTGAATATTCACCCGAAAAGGCTATCCACTGACCGTCGGGCGAGATTTTCGGAAAGAGTTCGAGGCCGTCATGGGAAGTCAGTCGGCGGGCTTCGCCCCCTGATGAGCTGACAGTCCAGATATCACCTGCATAAACAAAAGCAATAAGATCCTTATTGATATCCGGGAATCTGAGGAGTCTTACATCTTCATCCGCGGAGGCTGTCATAAAGGCGCCCAGCCCAAAAAGGGAAAGTGTGATGTGTCTAATTATTTTCATGTGCTATAGGGTTTTGTGATTTGTAACTTGTTTCTGATGTGTCTATTCAACAGGAATAAGACGCATGATTGTCCCGGGTGTTTCAGTTGCAAAATAAATAAATCCGTCAGGTCCCATCACCACGTTTCTTACCCGTCCGACTCCCTCGAGTAGAGGTTCACGGTGAAGTACCCGGTCATTTTTCAGGACCACCCTTTCCAGGTGTTTCAGGGGCAGGGAGCCGAGCATAATATTGTTTTTCCAGTTCTTGTAACGGTCGCCTGTGACGAAGGTCATGCCGCACGGACCTATTGACGGAAGCCAGTAGAAAACCGGTTGTTCCATTCCTTCCTTTTCCGACAGAGGAGTAAGTATTGTTCCGTCGTAGTTGATCCCGTAGCATATCACGGGCCATCCGTAATTAAGGCCGGGTTTGATAAGATTCAGTTCGTCGCCTCCCCTTGGCCCATGCTCCGAAATCCACAGCTTTCCGGTAAGAGGATCAATACAGGTGCCCTGTGGATTCCGGTGGCCGTAGCTGTAGATCGATTTGATGGCTCCGGGTGTGTTTACGAACGGATTGTCGGGAGGTATTGTACCGTCATCCTTAAGGCGGTGTATCTTCCCGTTTGTATTGTCGAGTTTCTGAGGGAAATCGAAATGCTGGCCCCTGTCGCCGTTCCCGAAGAAGATATGTCCTTTATTGTCAAATGCGATTTTACATCCGAAATGGTAGTTCCTGTCGGTTTCGGGGATTCCCCTGTAGATTATCTGCTGATCGGCAAGCGAATTGCCTTTCAGCCGTGCCCTCATGATGGCTGTGTTTCCGACAGGCTTAGGGCCCGTATTGTTTAAATAAGAGTATGAAAAGTATATCCATCCATTTCTGTCATAATCGGGATGAAGGCAGACATCCAGCAGTCCTCCCTGGCCGATGGCCATTACCTGGGGAACACCGCCGACCGGAGGGGAAAGCTTCCCTTCGGAAAATAGATGAAGAGTCCCGGCACGTTCGGTTATGAGCATTCTGCCGTCGGGAAGGAAGGCCAGTCCCCAGGGAACATTAAGCCCTTTCACCACTGTGTCGACAACAAATTTCTGAACCTCCGATTCGATGATCCCTCCGGGAGTAACAGCCGGCTTCAGGTTATCCCTGTTTTCGGGAATACCTTTCTTGACGTAAACAGCAAGATCTTCTATCTCGGCATCGCTGAACGTTTTTTCAAACGAAGGCATTCCTATTGTCAGAATGCCTGATTTAATGCTGCGGAAGACAGAAGCCGTGCCTTCCTCGTCCATCCAGGCTTTAGCCGCGAACTTCTCGAGGTTGGCGCCGTGACAGCCGGCACAATACTTCTGGTAATTTTGCGAAGCGGAGTTTTGCTCCTGGATCCTTTCCCCGGTGCCGGGACACGATGATCCCGAAACCAGAAATGCTCCGGCAACTGCCACTGCAATAACGACCGGAATGATCTTCCTTGTTCTCATGGGCGGTCTGTTTGTTTTAATGGCTTAAGATAAAAAATTAATTCCATTTAACGGTTTGCAGGAAATTAATATCGAGATTGCGTGGGATGGATTGTAGTCAGGGATTTGTCCCGAACGGCAGATGAGCAACGTTTATTTCAGCTGAAAAAATAGTTGACATAAATTATTTTACATATTATAGTAACTTTAAAACATTGAACCAAACCCTTGACCGTGCCCAGGAAGAGAAGAGTGTGGCTGTTGCTGCTATTTATTATTTTCAGGATTGCATTTCAGGTTCCCGCAGAGGCTTCGTCTCACTCATTTCCGGGAAATCAGGAATCCAGATCGCGTGATTCAATTGAGAAACAGATACTTTTCAATGGCAAAATCTGGATTAACCTCTATCAGATAACGGAGGGGCACCAGTTCTTTTCTTCCAGGGATTTTCTTAAGGGATCAGTAAGCATGAGCGGCAAAACATTCGCGGATCCTGTTTTAAGATTTAAGCTCGATCTTGTCAATGATGAGTTGCTGCTTTCAGCCGATAACAGTACTGTTATCCAGCTCAACAAGGAGATGGTGGATTTTTTCACTCTTGAATCTGAAGGCAGGACCTTTCTTTTTGTGAAGCTTGAGGCCGACAGTGTTAATCCCCTTAACGGATATTATCATGATTTGCATTCCGGACCGACGAAGTTATATGTCAGTTACAGTAAGGAACTCCGGCTGAGGAGTACTGTGGGTGAACGGGATACCTTCATCCAGTCGCACTCTGTTCATCTGGTCAGGGATGGCGTCGCTTACCGGATAACCGGCAGGGCAAGTCTTTTGAAGCTTTTGGCCGACAGGAAGATACAGGTCAGAAAGTTCATCAGGGCAGAGAAGATCCGGATATCAAGAAACAATCCCGGAAGTATTGTTCCCCTTCTGGAGTTCTACGATAGCCTTGAATAACAGATAAGCAAGAATGAAGTCACGGTTCCTCATAATGATCATTTTACTTTTCTCATCCGGCTTTCTGACTGCCCAGGATGATAAGATGATCACATTCAGGTGTGACAACATATCGTTCAGGGAGTTTGCAGCAAAGGCCGAAAGCATTCTGCCTGTGAGGTTTTTCTTCAGGGATGAGTGGATCAGCGATCTCAGAGTGACAGTGTCAGGAGAGGACATAAGGCTTACCGACCTGCTGGATGATCTCTTCAGAGGTTCGTCTTTATATTATTACATCGACGAGAAATGGAATGTCTATATCACCAGGGACTTTACAGTAAAGGTGACAGATACCGGGCCGGATGATGACAAACAGTTTCTGGCTCCCTCCGATTTTCAGAGTTCTGCTGAAAGCACTATTCCTTCGGGCAACCTGGTTGTTGAAATAGGGGATCCATCGGTGAGTCAGGCCGGAGGGAATGCGGTTGTGTCGGGTTATATTACCGATGCCGCATCCAGGGAGCCAGTTGCAGGAGCTACCATTTTTGTCCGGGATCTTTCTGTCGGTGCAATTTCGGATGGATACGGCCATTATTCTCTGAGTTTGCCCCGAGGATTGCATCAGGTAAGGTTCTCGTTCATCGGCATGAAGGAACGGACCATCGATCTCCGTCTTAACGGCAGTGGTGAAATGAACATTGAGATGTCGGGAACCCTCATTCCTTTGAAGGAGACTGTCATATCCGCATCCAGGGACAACAGCATGATTCAGAGGCTGGGAGTTGGAATAGAGAGGGTTAATATGACCTCATTCAGGCTGTTTGCAGGGTCATTGGGGGAATCGGACATTTTCAGGAATTTTCTTATGAGGCCCGGGGTCTTATCTGTTGGCGAAGGTTCGGCGGGTTATAATGTCAGAGGCGGCTCTGCCGACCAGAACCTGATACTGCTTTATGATGCGCCCATTTACAACCCGTCTCATTTCTTCGGCTTCTTTTCCTCTGTTAATTCCGACATCATCAGGGATGTAACCCTTTACAAGGGAGGTATTCCGAGCCGTTACGGAGGCAGGGTCTCATCGGTGATGAATATTGAAACAAAGGAGGGCTCCCGCAGTGAATTTGCAGGCAAGGCAGGGATCAGTCCGGTAACAACTCAGCTGATGATCGAAGGTCCGCTCAAGGAGGATACCCTTTTCTACATGCTTGCAGGCCGGACAACCTATTCCAACTGGGTAAGCGATTACATTGACTACCCTTCGCTGAAAAACAGCAAAGCGTCATTTTATGACTTTAACGGAAAGATAACCTACGATATCAACAGGAACAACAAGATTGACCTTTCCTCTTATTTCAGCCACGACTCGTTCAGATTCAATTCAGATACCCTCTATTCCTACAACAATAACCTGGTGGCTTTGCGGTGGCGCCATTTCTTTTCTCCCGACTTTTTCTCGGTGCTTTCAGTAAACAACAGCAATTACAGATATGATATTTCAGGCGATAGGATTATTACAGAGGGTTTCGTTTTATCCCACATTGTAAACAGCACGGGATTAAAGGCAGGGTTCAATTTATACAAGGGCAGGCATGAGATTAACTTCGGGCTGGATGCCACCCGATACAATATATCTCCGGGAAATTACAGGCCTTCTTCCGATTCCTCACTTGTTGCTGCCAGGAGTGTTCAGCAGGATAAGGGCATTGAACCGGCAATCTATTTCGACGACAGGTTCCGTCTGACCGAAAAGATAACTATCGAGGCAGGGATAAGGCTGTCTTCCCTGTTTGCCTTTGGTCCCAGGACCGTACCGGTTTACGATCCGGCCGTTGCCAGGGGCAGATCATCGATAATAGATACACTCGGATTCAGGAGCGGGAAACTTTACAGGACCTGGGGAGGGCCGGAATACAGGCTCTCGGTTAATTTCATAACAGGAGACAATAGTTCCATCAAGCTCAATTACAACCGGACGAGGCAATATCTACACCTTTTATCAAACACAGCTTCCATTTCTCCTACCGACAACTGGAAGCTCAGCGACTATTATCTGAAGCCTCAGTCAGGAGATCAGTATGCCTTCGGATTCTATCAGCTTCTTTTCAACGGCAGGGTGGAAACCTCTGTTGAGGTTTACTACAAAAACCTTAAGAACCTGATAGATTTCAAGGGCGGAACGAGGATCATCATGAACGAACACATTGAGCAGGATCTTGTTAATGCGGACGGAAAAGCCTATGGGGTTGAATTTATGGTAAGTAAGGAATCAGGCAGGATGAGATGGACTGCCGGATATACATACTCCAGATCACTCATGAGAAGCACGGGTAAGTTCAGCAGCGAGATAATCAACGACGGCAAGTGGTTCCCTGCAAACTTTGACAAACCGCATGATCTGTCTGTCACACTGAATTACCTCTCGACTCGCAGGATAAGCCTGTCGGCTGCTTATGCCTACAGTACCGG